>JBIIOE010000063.1:0-20822 GCA_044337105.1 Bdellovibrionota bacterium
AGCCGGTTGCAGGCATGATCCCGTTATCGGATACGATGGAGCGCTTCCGTGAGGAGGCGCGTCGGTCTGTCGAAACGGAGCAAGACCTGGGGCTTCCCAAAGACGACCTTCTCTTGATCGCCCAAAAGGTCATCGGCCGTGACTCGTTATCGATAGAGGAGAGCGCCACCCCTCTTCGAGAACAACGTCTGCTTTTGCAACGGGCTGGTATCCTCCATACGACCCCTGTAGATGTCGTTGTTGATCCCGGATTCATTGAAGAAAAGTGCTCGTTGGCTTCGATACTCCCTATTGCGATTAACGGAGAGTATCTGCCCCTTGTGATCCCGCATGAACGAGCGGACAACAAAGGTACCGAGTTCCGAGACATGGTAGAGGAACATGTACGGAGATTATATTCCACGACTGCAACACAGAAGGTGTCAGAGGCGCTTCATACTCGCAGCCAGCGAAGCGAAAAGACACGCAGTTGGGCGGTGGCTAGTACGGCGGCACTCGTACTAGGAGGGCTTGGAAATCTCTTTATCCCTGGCACGTACGAGGCGTACCTGAAACTCATGACTGCCCACGCAGAGGCGGTTGCGAAAGCTGAAAATGATCGCCGCAGTGGACTGGTGAAGGAATTGTATACAACACACGCGATGCTTGTTCTTGATCAATCAAAAGCCGCGCAACTTCTTCAGTCTGTGGGATGGGAGCACTACGATGCTCTTGCTGCTACTCTGACAACTCAACCGAAGACAGTTGAAACTCTAGGCCCCGTGCTTCGGGATTTAGCTCGAGCAGAATTATTATTGAAGCGCGCCGAGCTCTATTCCAAGGTGCGCAGCGATTTCTTTGATTACCTATTCATAAAAATTATTAAGGAAGGAAACTCGGAAACGGCTCGCGAGGTTGCTTCGATTCTAAATGAAATAAGCAAGAAATAGCGCCACGGGATCGCTCCCAGCGTGTTCCTCTCTACCGCCCTGAGAGAGAAACTCCTCGAGGCAAACAAGCCGAATCCGGTGAACCTAGCACGACTAAACGCTGCGCTCCCCAATAATTCCTCGCGCCCTCTCCCAGAATGGAAAGAACCCCTTGGTCGCCAAAGGGTAGAGAAGCTCGTCCCACTCCCGTACGAACGCTCGCGCGTCTGGTCGCCGCTGCACTACCGCTTCCACCCAAGGAGTCTCAGGCCCGGTGGGGGGTGACACGATGACAAGTGGCATCTCGCCGAGGGACTCAATCCACCGCCTTAGATCGGCTTCACTTGCGATACGAGCGACCCGTTGCGGTCCCAGCCACTCCGAAAGACGCATCTCGGCATCGCTCAAGGCCGCTTCCACGTGTGAATGAACATGCGACTCTCTCTCTTGGTGAGGAAATGAGGACAGCAGCGCAACGGTCTTTACGCCGCGAAGGCGCTCCGCCTGCTGCTCTATCGAGAGATCTTCTGCCGAGACAACGAGTGCACAATCATCCTTCGGGTGAGAGGGCGGAAGCGCAGGAACGCTCTCGTACCTCCCGATCGTTGGAGAGTCAGCGACCGGAATCGCCTCTCGTGCAAGCTCCTCAGGTCGAGGAGCCCAGCGCCCGTCGGAGTACTTGGCGATGTTGTCGGCCCGCGCAAGGTAGACCTTCCCCGGAGTCTGCAAACCACCGACCCAGCGCCAGGACAGCGTGTTCGATGCAGGATCTCCATCGAGGAGATTGCGATACATAAAATGAGCACCAAGTTGCCACGGGAGCCTCAGTGTGAAGATCCATACACTTGCGAACCACATGCGGGCGTGATTGTGGAGGTACCCTGTCGAGCACAGCTCGGTGACCCACGCATTGAAACACCCGAGCTCGGTTTGAGCGGCAAGCGCCTGCTGATATCGCTCCCTCCACGGAGCCACGTCGATCGTGGCCAGAAGACGCTTAACCTCTGCCAGATATGAAAGCCACACACCAGGGGAACGCTCGAGCCACCCCTTCCAATAGGTACGCCAAGCGATCTCCTGTAGAAACTTCTCTGCTGCCGCAAACGAGCAGTTTCGTAAGACCTCGCGCGTCACCTCTTCTTCTGAGATGAGCCGCCGCCTCAGGTAGGGCGATAGCCGTGACACCTCCCGATGCCCTACTCTATCGAAATTCCGCTCATGCGCGTAGGCTGGCACTCGCGGAAGAAACTCCTGAAGCACGCGGAAGGCTTCGGTACGGGTGGCGGGCGTAAAGCTGGTTGAGGGTTCGTGCATAATTGGCTCGTTTTCCTAGCGTACCGTGAACGCGGGATAAACAGCAACGAGTCGCGTGCTTCGCGGCGAGCCGATGCCTGTGTGCTCAACAACCTGCTTCATCTATCGACTTTACTCGGGCGACGTATTCCATCCTTTCGAGGTCCACGCACACAGAGAACAATCATGACAGTGAGAAGTGCGAGGCGAGTAGCATACCGGCGCTACTATGCTTTTCACCCTCGCCGCGCTCCCGTTCTCTTTGTGACCCTATGCGTGCCCACTAGCGCCGATTGGCCGTCCGTAGAGGGGCTCGGGCTCGGCTCCAAAGCCGCGAATTTCCTCCTATTTCGCGGTTTTTTTTCGAGAATACATTTCTCTTCAGTCAAGCTTTGATAATGCCGATCTACCGCTTGTAGGAGAATATTTCGTGTCAAACCGAATCAGCTCAACCATTAACAGCCAATTGATCACGCGGCTCTCGCAAGTAGCCGGGGTCAAAGCTGCACGTTCTGGTGGCTCTTCGGATGTAAAGTTCTCAACCGCAGACCAAGTAAGTAGAACTCTCAATGCGGGCGGTCGAACGTTCGCCAAGGCGTTTACGAGCCTGAACACTGCGGCGAACTTCGTGAACATCGGTATCGATACCCTAAAGCAGCTAGACCGGATCGTATCGAAGGTAATTACTCTCGCCGAGAAGGCATCGCGCTTCGGATCTGGTTCAGGCGAAAGAGCCAATCTCTCCTCTGAGTACCGCCGCTTGAGTGGACAATTTTCCCGTATCCTACAGGCGGCTGACAAGAGCGGCGAATTCAACCCGCTTTCCGAAAAGGACATCGAGAATGTGCTCGTGAATGTGGGCATCGATAAGGAGAGATCGCTTGAGCTAGCTTCCATCTTCAAAAAGCTGCGGCTGGTGGCAGGTAGTCCGAGCCTCGCAGATGACAAAGTCCGAGATCCGCGCTCGATCCAATCGGTCTCGGAGGACTCGGAGTCAGGGAGCGGAGGAGGAGGCGGCTCTTCTGGCAACAGCGCCGTCGAGCGTGTGAGCACCTCGACCTCTGGAGCTACCGCTAACGGCGTGTCCACTCGTGCTTCTATCTCTTCTGATGGTCGTTACGTGGCATTTGAGTCCGAGGCGAGTAACCTCGCCACTGGAGACACGAACTCCCTAATGGATGTCTTCGTCAAAGACCGTCAGACCGGGACTACTACACGCGTCAGCACCGATAGCTCCGGCGCGCAATCGAACGGCGCGTCCTCGGGGGCGTCTGTGTCAACCGATGGTCGGTATATCACCTTTACCTCTGACGCAACGGACCTGGTAGCCTCAGACACGAATGGTGCAGCCGATATCTTCATCAAGGATACTGTAACGGGGACAACCTCTCGTGTAAGCACGAACACTTCCGGATCCCAAGCAAACAGCTCCTCCGGTAGTAGCTACATGACACCCGACGGACGCTACGTCTTCTTCAATTCCCTCGCATCTGATCTGGTAGCAGGCGACACTAATGGAGTTGAGGACGTCTTTAGGAAAGACCTTCAAACCGGCACTACAATACGGGTAAGCGAAGGGACTGGGGGAATACAGGGCGATGACTTCTCCAGCATGGCTAGCAGCGGTATTAGAGCCTCGGATGATGGCCGCTATGTGGTCTTTACCTCTGGCGCAACAAATCTGGTAGCCGGCGACAGCAACTTCTCGACAGATGTCTTCGTCAAAGATCTCGACACCGGCACCCTCACTATCGCGAGCAAAGATAGTGGCGGGCTCGGTATGGGCATCGGCCTTCCAGGCATGTCAGACTCGGCAGAAGGTCGAATCACCTCCGATGGCACCAAGGTATCTTTCAGTTCAATCGCTTCCGACCTCGTCTTGGACGACACCAATTCGGCACAAGACGTTTTCGTGAAAGACCTTACCGCGGATACCATCACGTTAGTGAGCGCGACGAGCTCAGGAACTATCGGTGACGCCGAAAGCTCCGACGGATTTATTGCGTCAGACGGGCAACACGTTGCTTTCACATCCGTTGCGAGCAATTTAGCAAGTAGCGATACTAATAGCGCCTACGATGTCTTCCTTAAGAATATACAGACTGGCAGCATCAGTCGAGTTAGTAGGGATGCAAACGACGCGCAGTTGTCCTCTGATTCGTATACGCAGGGGATGTCAGCAGATGGACGATACATCGCTTTTGATACCGACTCAGCCATCGATGCTAGCGATTCGAATGCTCTTGCCGACCTCGCCGTGGTGGACACGCAATTTACTGGAGGTGGAGCACCAACCTCCTCCGGTGGCGGCAACGTGCGCCGCTTCAATCGTGTATTCGAGCCCGGACGAATGATGCGCTCTCGTGACGATGCGCGGGTGCTCGCGGCGGACGCAAAGTTTCTGCAAAAGAACATTCGTACCAATATCAAAACGCTAGAGGGCGTCGCGCAAAACGTCATCGATAACATGGAACTGGTGCGTACTACTGCCTTGACGATGCTCGATGGGGCGCGCGACCCGACCCTGCTCTCCCTGAAAGACAGTGCTCGAGTTGCCGAAACAATCCGCAGTCAGATCCTCGCTCAAGGTAAGCCAGCGGCACTTCGACAGGTCGACAATCTGAACAGCATACTGGCGGTAAGCTTGATCAACGCATAGGCGGGTATCCCGACCTGGCTTGGCGCAGTACTAGATGCTTGTGCCTTAACAGGCTGGGGCAAAACTGTGCTGCAGCC
The DNA here is from genome assembly GCA_044337105.1 of Bdellovibrionota bacterium. Taxonomy (GTDB): domain Bacteria; phylum Bdellovibrionota_C; class UBA2361; order UBA2361; family OMII01; genus OMII01. The sequence goes on from JBIIOE010000063.1 coordinate 4,938, forward strand.
TGTTAAGCCCCTACTCCTTCTCGTCCGGAATTCTCTGAAATGCGATTGCATTGGTAGACGTGGTACGCGCCGCAAATGAATCAGCTACGAATACCGTACCTTCGCGGAATTTCCCGTTAACGGCATCCAAGGTACTCATCAACGCCTCTCGCTTTCCGTCCTCGAAGAGACTCAACTGATGCTGCTCTTCGGGTACGAGCCCGGAGAGGGCGATTCCTACTCTCAAGATCGCTCGCACGGGAACCTCGCGCCACATCTTCTCAAGTTCCTCTATGAGGTGAAGGCTATCACGTGTCTCGAAGCATTTTGCCCTGCGATGCCACTTGCGCTTTGCGGGATCGCGATCGACGAACTTAATCGAAAGCCACAGATCTTTGGCGTACAAACGCTCGGCGCGTAATCGCACACACGCCTTAGTGAGGAGGCGCACCGCCACAGGCCACGCAGCTTCTAGGCTGCGCGCATCCGGCGGCAGCACCTTCGAATGACTAATTGAGCTGCGCTCGCTCTCCTCTTCGGGGAGGTTGTGCCCACGTATCAGCTGAAAAAACCGCTCCCCGACAACTCCTCCCCATATGCTCTGCATCTCCCGAGCTGAGAGCGAATAGAGCTGCGTCCCGGTGTAGCACCCTCGCTGGTGGAAGCGCTCCTCCATCCGTGGTCCTACCCCAGGGAAGTCGCGCGGCTCCAAGACAGAGAGGCGCGGAATGAGCTCGTGTTGATGCAGAATAGTAAGTCCATCAGGCTTCTGCATATCACTCGCCACTTTTGCCAAATAGCGATTTGGGGCGACCCCTATGGAACAGGTGAGCGCTGGACTGATCTCTGCAATCGCCCTCTTTAACTCGGCAGCCTTTGCGCGCACGAAGTGCTCTTCACACTCGCGCCCCATCAGCTCGCACGCCATCTCGTCTATCGAGAGGACCTTCTTTACGGCAAGATACGTATCTACCGTCTCGACGATCCGTTTGTGATACCGCACGTACTTGCGGTGATCCGCCTTGACGAAGACGATCCCCGGGCACATACGCCGTGCATCGCGGATAGAGGTCCCCGTACGGACCCCTCGACTCTTGGCTGGATAGCTTGCCGCGAGGCAGCAGGTCGTATCCGCCAGCATCGGGACCACTGCAACCGGACGGCCTTGTAGCTCCGGACGCTCGGCTTGCTCTACCGAGGCGAAGTATGAATTAAGGTCGAGATAAAGCCAGCGTAGCGACATAGGTGAGCAGTAGGTCAAACTTCGATACATTCACCATATGGAAGTATAATGAAACAGGGGGCAACGCAAGATGGTTCTAACTCGAGCACTCGATAAAGGACGGGCTCTACTCCGCATTAGTTGGTGTCTCCCCGCGGAAAACACCCCGCTTGTCAGCTCCAGAGAACCGCAATACCTTCTACCTTCGTCGATATAAAGCCAACCGCGTTCAGCTAAAAGGCCTGCAGCACAGTATGACCACCGAGACATTCGTCGACAAAGCAGCAGAGCTCCTACACCGCTACGGGCTTCTCATAGTGGGAGTTATCGCCCTCGCCGTGCTCCTGGTTGACCGCTTCACCCCACAAAAGCTTTTCGACTCGCCCGAGGAGCGACAGGCTTTCTTTCGTTCCGTTGGACAGGGAGAAACCCGCGTCCTCGTGCTCGTGACTGAATGGTGCCCAGCCTGCAAAGGTCTCGAGGCAGCTCTCACTGGGGAGCAGATCCCGTTTACTCGTATTGACGTTGAGGAGAGCCCCCCCGGCGCTCAACTCTTCATGAAGGCGGCGCAACGTACGGGTAGCCAAGGGGTTCCGAAGGTAGTGGTCGACGACACCGTAATTCGCCCATCGGTGTCGGCCGTGCGTGAGGCGCTACAGCCTCCCGCCGGATGAGTTGTCCACACATGCGTAGACGTCGACCACCGATTCCGATCGCTAGCAAAAATTTCAAAGAGAGAAGTGAGAGCAACGAGAAGGGACAGGTCACTGAAAATGAGTCCCTTACCTCTCGCCGCACTCGCCGATCTCGTTGTAGAAATTCACTCTAGGACCCGCGATTCGCGCAAATCAATGAACTCTTCGTGCAACACCCGCACCGCAACTTCTCCGTACTTACGCGGCACCAACACCGAGATCTTTACCTCCGAGGTGTTGATCATCGAGACATCGATCCGCTCACGAGCAAGCGCCTGGAACATCCGTGCTGCCACTCCCGTATGGTAGCGCATTCCAATTCCAATCACCGATACCTTGGCGATGTTGCGCTCGAGAGTTACCCCGTTTGCGCGCAAGCTAGGTACTATCTCGCGGATTGTTTCGAGAGCCTGTGAGCTGTTCTCGTCAGGAACAGTCAAACTAACAGTGATGTTCCCTTGGCCAACGTTCTCCTGCGATATCATATCGATGTAGACACCACGCTCACCGAGCACCTCAAACAGGCGCGCCATCGTGGCGATATCCGCCGGCATACGCTCGATGACAACTCGCGCTTCGTCCAGACGGTGCGTAACACCCGTAACAACTGGCTTCTCCATCAGCTCCCCCTCTGGCACTATCCACGTGCCGTTCTTTCCCGGCGCTATTTCACCACCGAATGTCGAAAGCACTACGAGTGGAACCCCGTAGCGCATCGCAAAGTAGACCGACCTCGTGTGCAACACCTTTGCTCCAAGGCTCGCCATCTCGAGCATCTCTTCGTGCGATACTCGCTCCAGTATGCGTGCACTCGGGCACACGCGTGGATCCGTAGAGTACACACCGGCGACATCGGTATAGATGTAACAACTTTCAGCGTTCAGTGCGGCGGCTAACGCTACTGCGGTGATATCCGAGCCCCCTCGCCCCAAGGTCGTCACGTCACCACTCTCGTCGACTCCTTGAAATCCGGCAACTACAGGAACGCCACCCTCCGCGAACACTCGTCGCAGTGGAGAGGTATCGATACCTTCGATGTGCGCATTGGTGTGCCGCGAATCAGTCAAGATCTTGACCTGAGATGCCAAGAGACTCTTCGATGGAACCCCTAACTCCTTCAGCCGCATTGCGAGAAGCGCCACTGCGACCTGCTCACCACTGGCAAGCAACACATCTAACTCTCTGGGGTCGGGTTGCTCTACGCATAGCTTTGCGAGCGCCACCAATCTATTGGTTTCGCCAGCCATGGCCGAGACGACTGCCACCACGCTCACGTCCGAATTCGTTCGACGAAACTTCGAGATGATATCAGCGACATGCTTTATACGCCCGACATCGCCGACTGAAGTGCCTCCGAACTTCATCACGACGACCGGAGAACGCTTATTTTTCATGCGACAACTCCACTCAAGCGCGCATGCAACTGGTCAGCGAGAGTGCCTTCCAAAGACACTTGACGCCCTGTCTCATCGATTACCTCGAAGCGCAGGTGAAGATCCAAGTCTTCTCGTAGCTCCGGACACCGCTCAGGCCATTCGACTATGCGGATAGTGTTCGGCCCCGCCGGCTCGTAGAGCTCCTCCGGCAAAGTAGCAACTCGGTAGAGATCCCAATGATCGACCTGTAGACCAGGGGAGACTTGGTATTCGTGTTCGAGTGTATAGGTCGGCGAAGACACGTGATTCGAATCTCCACCGAGGAAGTGCACCAGATAGCGCACAAGGGTGGTCTTGCCAGCTCCGAGACCACCACTCAAACCCACCACATGTCCCCCTCTAAGCACATGGGCGAGGTGACGAGCGAACGCTTCGGTGTCTTTTTCCGATGTTATACGCCACTCTTTCATCGCTCGAGTGCTCCAACTACAGCCGAAACGCAGGCTGCCACCTCACTAGCGAGAACGGGCCCACCAGACAGAGTGCTCGCCCGCTCACCGGCGCAGGCATGAATATACGCCCCCAGAGCGGCTGCATCGAGAGCGCTGGGACAGCGGTGAAAACACGCTGCAATGACACCACTCAATACATCACCGCTGCCAGCGGTAGCGAGGTACGGCGTACCACGCGGAACGAGCCGGCCTCTCCCATCTGCATACACCAGTGTGCCCGCTCCTTTGAGCAGTGAGACTACCCTATAGCGCTCCCATAGCGCGCGCACGGCAGAGAAGCGATCGGCCTGGACTTCACCTTCACTCCCCCGTAACAAACGAGTTGCCTCTCCGGGATGAGGTGTAATGATAGCTGGAATCCCCCGCAGATCGACCCCAGTCTGCGCTACGATCGTGAGCGCATCCGCATCGAGAACTGTTTTGCGCTCGAGCGCTCGTAATCCGAGCAACACACCCTGCACGAACTCCACGACCTCGGGCGCAGTTCCGATACCCGGTCCTAGTACAACGACATCGGACCTCTCGCATGCCGACAGCACCGTTGGCACGTCTCTGGCCGTGTAGTGAGGGCTACCTCCCTCTAAGACGATATTCATGGACTCTGCCGGCACCTGCGGTCCGATCCACGACGATCGTACAACGCGCGAAACCAGTCCGACGCCACACCGAAGCGCTCCAAGCACCGCTAGCACCGGCGCTCCTGGCATACCTGCACTCCCTCCAATTACGAGTATGCGGCCCTGCTCGCCTTTGTGCGTATCGGGTCTTCGTGGCGAGAGTTTGGGAACGTGCGCGCCCTCGACCGCTACAAACTCGATACCTGCAGCGGCTTCGGGGGACGAAGAGATCCCTATAGGTGCTACCACGATCTCTCCGCACACCGCACGGCCGGGGAATTGAAAGAGCCCGCGCTTCGCGAATTCAATTGCAACCGTGAGGTCAGCTTCGATGCAGGGATCAAACACCGCGCCCGTGTCTCCCGACACGCCGCTTGGAATATCTACTGAAACCACCACCAGTGAGCTCGGCCGACATTGCTCGCTTTGCACGAGCCGCACGAGATCGGCAGTGGCGCCATACGGCGCCGAGCGTTGTCCGGTCCCGAGTAACGCGTCGACTATAATTGCAGCCCCCGAAAAGCTCCTTTCAAGCTCCTCAGTTGAAATAGAACGTGCAGCAGGTGCAACCGCTCGTAGCGCCGGCGATAGATCACCTTTCACGAGCACCTCGGGGAATCGACGCAACTGCTCTAGGCATTCCACTGAGTAGCGCTCAGCGCCAACAATGATGCACGTTACCCCAACACCACGCTCGGCCAAGAGTCGCGCGACAACAAGACCGTCGCCACCGTTGTTACCGGAACCACACACAACCAGTACAGTTCGGTTAAGGATTACTCTAGGAAGGATCGCCTCGACTACCTGTGCACCTGCTCGCTCCATGAGATCGAGCGCTGAGATTCCTCCAGCGATCGCCCGCTGATCCAGTGCGACCATCTCAGTAGGTGAAGGCAAGGCCCATTCGAGCCCGCTACGAGGAGCCACCGTAACCCTCCCGAAGCTACCGAGCGACCACTCCGTCACGCTGCGCCGATCTCCTTCTCGAGGATCTCTGCCAAGTCGTGGGCGTGACGCTTACACTGTTCCTCGTCCTCACACTCGACCATGACCCGCGCCTTGTTCTCGGTTCCCGAGTAGCGCACGAGGATCCTCCCGGATGGCCCGAGCTCTCGCTCTTTCTGCTCGATAGCCTTAACCAGCGGCGCGATCGTTTCAAGCGGCGGTTTCTGAGCCACCTTAATGTTGATCAGTTTTTGCGGAAAACTCACGAACACAGACGCAAGTTCCGAAAGTGACTTCTGCTTACGGCACATCACCGACAGAACCATCAGGGCTGAGAGAATTCCATCTCCAGTCGTGGAGTAATCCGAGAAGATCGTATGTCCGGATTGCTCTCCACCAATCTGACACCCCTGCCGTACCATCTCTTCGAGCACTGCGCGATCACCCACCGCGGCCCTGACAACCGAGATGTCGCGCTCCTTGAGAAGCTTTTCCAATCCGAGGTTCGACATGACCGTAGCCACCACGGCGTTCTTGCGTAACAAGCCACGCTCCATCAGGTCGAGAGCGCAGATCGCGAGCACCACGTCGCCGTCCAGGACACGCCCCTTTTCATCCACGAGAATACACCTGTCGGCGTCACCATCGAGCGCGATACCAAGATCGAGATTCTGCTCAACAACGAGCTTCGCTACGACCTCAGGATAAAGACTGCCGAATCCCGCGTTGATATTTCTTCCGCTCGGGCTAACGCCGCGAGAGGTAACGTCGGCACCGAGCTCCGAGAGTGTCTGGGGACCGACTATATAGCCCGCGCCGTTTGCGGCATCGATGCCGATCTTGAGTCCTTCCAGGGTACACTCGCGCGGGAATGCCCCCTTGAGATACACCGTATAGCGCCCGACTGCGTCGTTGATGCGAGTTGCCTTACCTATCTCGCTCGCCTCGGCAGTCTTACCGTCCAGAACTCCAGGTTCCAAGAGCTGCTCGATCTCGAGCTCGAGCTCATCAGCTAGTTTGAATCCATCTGACCCGAAGATCTTGATGCCGTTGTCTTCGAAAGGATTGTGCGATGCCGAGATCACGATTCCTGCGTCGGCCCGCATGCTCTTTGTCAGGTACGCCACTCCGGGGGTCGGTAGCGGCCCAACCAGCATCAGGTCCGCTCCCATAGCGGTGATACCCGCAGCCAGCGAGCTCTCTATCATGTAACCCGAGAGTCGAGTGTCCTTCCCGATCAAGATTCGGTGCTTTCGCTGGTCCTTCATGAAGACCTTCGCAACCGCCTTCCCGAGCCGAACCATGGTTTCGGGATCGAGCGGATGGGCTCCGGCTACTCCCCGAATTCCGTCCGTTCCGAAATATCTCCTCTCTCGCGCCATATACCACACACTCCAACTGCAAGGGCTCTCTAGCGAGCCTTTTGTGACTTACCCTTGACCGGAACCTTGCTCGCGAACTCCCTCTGGAGCCGAACACTCTTAGGCTCGACCTTCACAAGCCGAATACCCTGCGGCAACTCAACCGAAACCTCTGCAACCTCACTTTCGACGTTCGAGCCTGCTTTCGGCCGTACATAAGGAATGACACTTGTCGGCGCCAGCTTCGCAATCGCCTCCCGGTCACCGGCGACCACGACTGATACCTCAGACGGCTCGAGCTTCATACTGGGAAGCTCAGGTGATGCGCGTACTTCCACTGGACGCGCATCGAGCATACGCTCGCGAGGCACGGCTTCGACGAAGATCGCGGCTTTAACCGACGAGCTCGCCACGTTTACCTGACTACTCGGAGGCCGCACGCGAACCACAAGAGCCCGATCGCCCTCTATCTCCGCCAAATCGATCGGTTCAGTCTCGAGAGCCCGGAGCTGCCGCAGCTCAGAGCGAGGCCCCTTCACAGTTATCGTCTTGGGATCGATCTCGATCCGCTCCAGTGTGAGATCCTTCGCCAACTGGCCAACACGGGGAACCTCTACTCGGATCTCTCGGCTCTCTACGGTCTCAAAGACAAACTCCATCTCCGGAGGATCTACACTGAGCACATCTACGGTTGGGGGCAACGACAGATCCGAGCTCTTTAAATTGACCAGAAAGCGATCCTCGTTCAAGTCAGGAAGCTTTACTCGCAGAGTCGGGGGCGAGGAAGCTATCGGGCCCACGAGGAACGACGGTCCCTTGATAGTCACCTGCACCGCTCGCTTCGTGGGTCTCACCAGAATCTTGTCTTCTGGGGTGTTCTGCACCTCTATCGGAACGATCAAGCTCACAACGCTCGAATTACTGGCGCTGTTGACCGCATACGCCAGCAGTACGGCGATCAGGAGCGAGACTGCCTTGAGCGGAAGATTACTCGTCATACATCCACTCTTCTGACATCGTTTGCGTGCTGTGCATGCTTGGCTGGAGCTGCTTTACTGTGGTGCTCTAGAATCTCTCGGAGTGCGCTCGCATCGAGATTGCGATGGAGCTTACCGTCCATGACCACCGAGATCGCGCCGGTCTCCTCAGAGGTCACCACTACTACAGCATCTGAGCGCTCCGTGATCCCGAGAGCCGCTCTATGCCGAGTGCCCAGGTTAGGATCGAGATCGGGGTTGAAGCTCAACGGGAGCACACAACCAGCAGCTTTGATGCGATCACCTTCGACGATTACCGCACCGTCGTGTAGCGGCGACTCTTTGACGAACACGCTGTAGAGCAGTTTGCGGTTGACGCGCGCGTCTATCGCCACACCCTCTTCCAGGAACTCGTCGAGCCCCACCTCACGCTGAATCACGATCAAACTACCAAGCTTCGCCTTGGAGAGCTTGCTCGCAGCAAGCGCGATATCTTCGAAGGTCTTGTCCGAAACCGAGCGCCCGTTTTTAAACAGAAAGGGTTGAACCCCCACCTTGGTCAATGCGCGCCGGATCTCGTCTTGGAATATCACTACGATGACCAGGATGATGGAACCCAGAAAGTTATCTATCAGCCACGCCAAAGTTACCAGACCGAGGGGCTTTGCGAGAAAATAGACAACCGCTATCAGCGTCAGACCGAACAACATCGGAACCGCGCGGGTTCCGCGGATGACCAGCAGTGCTCGATAAATGAGGTAGGAAACGATGAGTACGTCCAGCACCTGGATCACCGTACCCATCGAGATCTCGAAGCCTGCGATCCTCATCTCGAAGCTATGCGGCTACCGACACCCCACCGCCATTCTCTCCGCTCTGGGGGCCCGACGGCCCGCCCTGCGGACCTGGCGACAGCGTCTCTCCACAAACGATCCTCTCGATATCGTCCGCGTCGAGGGTCTCCTTCTCGAGAACGGCCTTCGCCAAAGCGTGCAAAGTGTCCATGTGCTCTGAGACGATCTTCTTTGCAACCTCGTATCTCGAATCGAGGATGCTCTTTACCTCTTGATCGATCTTCTCCTGAATCGCTTCCGAGTGCTCCCTCGGCTTACCGAGCTCACGACCGAGGAAGACATGCTCTTCTTTGGTGTTGTAGTGAACCGGGCCGAGCTTGTCGCTCATCCCCCACTCGCACACCATACGACGCGCGATGTCTGTGGCCCTCTGAATATCGGAGCTTGCACCGGTGTTCATCTCGTCAAAGACGAGCTCCTCGGCCACACGACCACCAAAGAACACCGCCAGTTGATCCATCCAGTATGAACGGGAGTACGTGTGCTTATCCGCCTCTGGAAGCTGTTGCATCAAGCCCAGCGCCATGCCGCGCGGCACGATAGTGAGCTTGTGCACAGGGTCTGCATTGCTGAGCTTCTTGGCCACCAACGCATGCCCAGACTCGTGATAGGCTGTGGTGAGCTTCTCTTTTTCGGAGAGCAACATCGAGCGCCGCTCAGCCCCCATCATCACCTTGTCTTTGGCGTACTCGAAGTCGGCGCGATCGACGACCGACTTGTTCTTACGCGCTGCGTACAAGGCCGCCTCGTTCACGAGAATCTCGAGATCAGCACCTGAAAATCCCGGTGTTCCGCGCGCAACCACATTAAGGTCGACATCCTGTGACACCGGTACCTTCTTCGTGTGCACCTTGAGAATTCCGAGCCTACCGTTCAGATCAGGACGTGGCACCACGACCCGTCTGTCGAAACGGCCCGGCCGCAACAACGCCGGATCGAGCACATCAGGGCGATTGGTAGCAGCGATCAAGATCACTCCCTCGTTGCTCTCGAACCCATCCATCTCCACGAGGAGCTGATTGAGGGTCTGCTCACGCTCGTCGTGACCTCCTCCCATCCCCGCACCGCGGTGTCGACCTACTGCGTCGATCTCGTCGATGAAGATGATGCACGGCGCATTCTTCTTTCCCTGAATGAAGAGATCGCGCACACGCGACGCACCCACTCCAACGAACATCTCTACGAAGTCAGAACCGGAGATGCTGAAGAACGGCACCCCTGCTTCACCGGCGATCGCCTTGGCCAGCAGCGTCTTTCCGGTACCTGGGGAACCGATCAAGAGCACCCCCTTGGGTATCCGACCTCCGAGGCGCGTGAACTTCTTCGGATCCTTGAGGAAGTCGATGATCTCCTCGAGTTCGCCCCGAGCCTCATCTATTCCGGCGACATCGGCGAAGGTGACCTTCTGTTGACTCTCAGTGAGAAGCTTCGCCCGAGATTTACCGAAACTCATCCCCTTTCCGGCCCCCATCTGCATCTGTCTCCAGAACACGAACCAGATCGCAAGGAGAAGGAGCATCGGGAGCGCGTTGAATAGGAAGAAGAGATACGAGGACTGGTCTGCGGGCTCGTTGACCGAGATGTCGACCCCTTTCTCCACAAGCTTCGGGATGAGCGCGTCGTCCTTCGGTAGTGTGGTGTGGAAGGGCTTCGCCTGCGAGCGGTACTCGCCGACCAAGTTATTCCCCTCTATCCGAACCTTGAGGACGTTCTGCTTCTCGACCTCCTGAAGGAACTCGCTGTAGGTGAGCTCATCGTTGACCTCGCCTTTATTCTTGACGACGCTATACACCGTCAACGAGAGGAGGATTATTCCCAACCAGAAAATTCCGTTTCGTGTAATCTGACCCAATCTTCACCTTACCTGCGGAGTTCGCGGTCCGCTTAATCCTTACGTGCTTCCGTGATGCGTAAGACCCCGAGGTGAGCTTCTCACCCCACAACCATATCGACGGAATTAATTCAGAAACTTGACCTATTTATTTACCTCAGACGGGGCTTACGAACAACCTTCACCACCACTCCATCTGCTACCGTAACCTCCTTTCCCCCTTCGAGGAGCGCCTCGACCACTGCAGATGCAACTCGTTCGCCGATACGGTGGCCGATACGCGGCGCGAGACTCTCTTCCACCATCCGCCACTGGACAGCTACAGGAACGGCAGCTAAAGCCTCCGAGAATTGCTCGATCCACTCTGCACACCCCTCCTGAAACACCCCATACCGCGCAGTTTCTCGCTCTGCCCACCCCTTGAGAGCCTTCGCATCGAGCGCCAGACTCTGGGCCTGCTCACTAAGGGTCCAGACGAGCGATTTATCAAACTGCTGTTCTAAAAACGGGAGGATGCGCAGCCGTATGCGGTTCCTGATGAGAGCGGTGTCCGCGTTAGACGGATCTTCGACAAAGGGCAGCTCGAAGCGCTTCACATACTCATCGATCTGCTCGCGTGAGATATCGAGCAGAGGCCTAAGACACCCGCGCTGCAGATCGCTCTCTTCGATCGACGTGAGCTCTTTGTTCGCCACGAGACGAATGAGCAGGGTCTCAGCCACGTCGTTGGCAGTGTGTGCGGTCAGGCACAGTTCAAGATTACGCTGTGTGAGGATCCTCTTAAAAACGGTATAGCGCTGTTCACGTGCCCACGCCTCCATATTAACCTTGGCAGGCTTAGGCCCCAGCACTTCGACGTGACACGGCACGCCGTACCGAGCACACTGATCCGTGACGAACGCTGCATCGGCGGCGCTTCCGTCTCGCAGTCGGTGATCGATGTGACTTACCTCGATTAACAACCCCTTGAGGCGCCTGATACGTGTCAGGGCGTCGAGCAGAACCATCGAATCCCGCCCGCCGGAGACGCACACAAGCAGGCGCGCTCCCTGCGGGATACGGGTGATGAGAGCTGTGCGAATTGAGAGACGACGTCGGGCCACACGGGGACTATACCGGATCTTTCACGTCCGAGCACGTTCACGGACCGGCCATTAGTAACCTAGCTCCGCCTGGTGCCCCTGCTACCGCCTTCTCTACGTTGGCCTAATGGAAACCTTTTTCGGACTCGACTGAGCAGATTCCTTGAACGGCAAGGTTATCGTCACCATCCCCTTAGATGACGTGGCCGTTACCTGATCGTCATCGATCACAAGATCCGAGAGCGGCACGATGCGTTCGAAGGATCCATACGACGATTCGACGTAGTTCCACCCCCCCTCGCCCTTCTCCTCGTGTGCTTGTTTGCGTTCACCACGAATTGCGAGGCCATCTTTGGTGAGCGACAATTCGATATCCCGCTCGTCCATACCGGGAACTTCAACGGTAACTACCAGGGCTGTATCGGTCTTAGACACATTGACGTTGGGAACGAATGCGGTCCACTTCTCTCCCAGCTGGGTCAGCGGCTCCGAGAAAAATTCCGGCAGAAGCGACGAGCCCGAGAGTAGATCGTTGAACACCCGGTTCATCTGCCGCTGAAGCGCAGAGAGCGACTGCTCATCTTTACCAACCGGCACCCTTTTCCTCTTCCACGCCCACGGAACTATGTTCATCGACATACGCTGTTCTCCCTCACTCTTTCCTTGGCAGCCCGGACCAGAGCATTTTTCCGTAGCCTGTTATAGGTCACATAATCATCGAGGAGCAGATTTCAAGGGTATGCGCTCGCTCGGATCCTCGCGATCGAGCACCAGAAACCTATGCCGGAACCGCGGCCTTACGAAGGTTGTCCGCGCTGTACGCCCCGGGCCCACTAAACATAAGGGACAACGCCCCACCAGCAAGAATGATATCCTTGCTGAAAATTCGGAACTCACCGGGGAAGATGCCGAACGCGAACACGAACGAAAGGAGCATCACGGCCGCCATTAATGCTACCAGGGTGGTCCACAACCCGAACAACAAGGCTCCCCCAACGAAGATCTCCAGATACGGAAGTAGCGTGGCGTACAGGGTGGATACATTTTCCGGTGCTACGCCCAACGACTTCACCTGCCCGATGAAGGCGTGCAAGAGCGGAAGCTTGCTGACACCTGCCAGCAAGAAGTACCCTCCCAACGTCAGGCGAATGAAAAGAGGGGCGTAGATCGGGTTGCCGATAGGTACATTTATTTTCATAGTTGAGACTCCGTGTCCCGAAGATTGCATTTACGATATGCTGAGTCGGGCACTGCGACAACTGAGGAAGTGACATCCGATACGGTCCGGAGGTATGGAGAACGATATGCACAATGAAAACCCTGGAGATCTCTTTCGACGCATCAAGAACGAGATACACCACCAGATCGTCGGCCAAGACCACCTTCTCGATCGATTACTGGTCGCGCTGATGGCCGACGGGCACGTACTCTTGGAGGGAGTGCCGGGGCTCGCCAAGACCAAGACCCTCACTGCGCTGACCCAGGTCCTCGAGGCCTCCATGAACCGCATCCAGTTTACACCGGACATCTTACCCTCCGACGTCGTCGGCACGGAGGTATACCGCCCGCAAAGCGGAGACTTCGCGATTCGAAAGGGTCCCGTATTTACCAACCTGCTGTTGGCTGACGAGATCAACCGCGCTCCGGCCAAGGTTCAGTCTGCCCTCCTCCAGGCTATGCAGGAGCGCGAGGTGACGATCGGCGAACATACCTTCAAGCTGCCCGCTCCCTTTCTCGTGCTCGCCACACAGAATCCCCTGGAGCAGGAAGGAACGTATCCACTTCCGGAGGCACAGGTCGACCGCTTTCTCATGAAGGTCAAGGTCGGATACCCCTCGTTCGACGACGAGGTGGCGATTGTGGGCCTCGCTGCACACACAGGAGGCGCCGGACCAACCGTTTCAAGGGTTCTCCCGCTCGCCGATCTTGTGTCGCTCCGTCAACGTGCTGAAGAGCTCTACATAGACCCTAAGATAGACCGTTACATCGTGTCTCTAGTCCACGCTACCCGCAACGGAGAAGCGTATGGGCTCAAAGGGCTCATCGAATGGGGCGCATCCCCACGCGCAAGCATTGCGCTGAAGATGTGCGCGCGCGCACTGGCTTTCATTCGTGACAAGAAGTTCGTGACCCCTGACGATGTCAAAGAGATAGCGCCTGATGTCCTGCGGCATCGTATTCTCGTAACCTTCGAAGCCGAAGCGCGCGGGGTCGACAGCGACGAGATCATTCGCGTACTTCTCAATCAGGTCACGGTACCTTAATCACGACACTGTATTCCAATCACGGCACTGTGCACGCATGACTATCGCTCCCGGTGACATCACGATACCCAAGAGCCACGAGCTCCGCAGGATCCAGATACGCTCGCGGCGCCTGATCACCGGCGACCTGCTCGGTCAGTACCGCTCGGCTTTCCGCGGCACCGGATTGATCTACACCGACATACGCGAGTATCAGCCCGGAGACGACGTCAAACACATTCACTGGAAAGCAACAGCGCGCACCGGCACCGTGTTCGTCAAATCGTACGAAGAGGATCGACAGCTGCGCGTCATGCTTGCGGTCGACGCCAGCGCTTCGATGCGCGCCCCCTTCGCGCACCACGCTTTCTCAAAGGCGCTCGAGTTCAGCTCTCTGGTAGGGGCTCTCACACAACGCGGCAACGACCTCTTGGGCCTGTCGCTCTTCGCTCACGACAATCTCGGATTCCTCCCACCGCGCTCGGGACTGAAAAGATACAACCAGATCGTGGCGGCGCTGCTCTCGAACGCCGCCCCTGCCGGCGGAAGCAACCTGGCGCAAGCTCTCGAGCACCTCTCGACGACGATGCGCAAGCCGAGCATAATCTTCGTACTCTCAGACTTCTTCGTGCCACCCTTCGAGGAGCAACTCACGCAGCTCGGTATGCGACACGACGTCGTACTCGTACACATCCAACCGAATCTTGCGGCGCTACCCGATGCGGGGTTGGTGTGCTTCAGAGACGCAGAGACCGGAGAGCTCGTCGTGGTCGACTCCAGCAGCACAAAGGTGCGGGGCCAGTGGCAGAGAATCATCGACGCCCAGCGCGACGAACTCTCCGAGGTCGCGCGCAGATGTCGTGTGGACCACATCACTATCCGCGAGAGCGCCTCGCAACCACTCGTGCAGCTCATGCGAACACGCGCGACGAAACGAGCCAGGTGACGCATGCGACCGAAAGCCCTCCCCACCCCATACGACATCACCGACATTCCCTACGTGCCGTGGAACCCGGGTGGCCTTGAATGGATACTTCTGCTTCTCGTTACGTGCGCGGCGCTCGTGCTCGTCTGTGTGTGGCACCTCCTCAGGCGCGGACGCAAACTTACTCGGGTAGTAGATAGACTTCTCGCGGAGATCGAGCGCAGCTCGCATCAGACATCCACCGCGAGCACCGAGCGAATCTCCCGCGCCGCACGTCGCGTAATTGAACACACAACGCGCCACGATCTGGGAGGTCTCTCGCCCGACGAAATTGCGATGTACGCTTCCAAGTGCTCCGAGCCCGAAGAGAGCCGCGCATTGCGCCTCATAGCTGACCTCGAATCACACCTCTACGCACCCCCCTCTGCGGAGGAGAAAGACCGCTCGCGAGAGATTGCGCGAGCGCTCCTTCCTGCGCTCACGAACCTGGTCCAACTGAGGAGGCGCAGATGACCTTCGCCTATCCGTGGCTACTCGCCGCACCGCTGCTCTATGTAATCCTGCGACTCACGTTCCGAAAGCGTCCGCAGGCAGCTCCCTTTTCAAGTGCGATTCTACTGCGCCAGCTCCCCTCGAGCTTGCGTCTCAAGCTGCGCGAACCGATCCTGTGGTGTCTGATGCTCGCGTCGGTCGCGCTCCTATCGGTAGCGGCAGCTCGCCCGCAGAAGATTACGATTCTCGAGCAGCCACTCAAAGGACGTAACATTATGCTGGTCGTCGACGCCTCGCGGTCGATGCTCGCCCAAGATTTCCCGATGTCGTTCGGACACGCCTCACGCATGGACGGAGTGAGAACGGTCGTTGCGGAATACGTACGAAATCGGCGCCATGACCGCGTTGGACTGATCGTCTTCGGTGAAGCCGCGTATCTACAGAGCCCTTTGACGAGCGACACGGCGCTCGTTGAGGATCTCGTGCAGACCATTCGGCCTGGAATGGCGGGCGACGGCACGGCGATCGGCGACGGACTCGGGCTCGCCCTCAAGCGGCTCAAGGAGATCGACGAGGGCTCGAAGGCCATTATTCTCATGACTGACGGCGTCAATAACGCCGGTCAGGTGAGCCCACTCAAGGCTGCGCGTGTGGCCAAAGACCTTGGAATTCAGGTGCACACTATAGGTATCGGAGCGGGAACGGCTCCGATAGTCGACCCGCGCCACTTGGGTGGAATGATGGGCCTTAGCCTCGGGCAGATGGCGGAGTTCG
>JBIIOE010000161.1:0-6302 GCA_044337105.1 Bdellovibrionota bacterium
AAGCGGAGGGTGGGTTTTCTAGTCCGCTTACTGCTTTAGTCACGATGCTATTAGCTGGCGGAGCGGGAGCTCCGCGGTCCGTAGGGGTCCGAATTTTGTTTTGGTGGTGATGCTATTAGTTGGCGGGGTGGAAGCTCCGCGGTCCGTAGGGGGTCGAATTTTGTTTTGGTGGTGATGCTATTAGTTGGCGGGGTGGAAGCGGAGGGTGGGTTTTCTAGTCCGCTTATTGCTTTAGTCACGATGCTATTAGCTGGCGGAGCGGAAGCTCCGCGGTCCGTAGGGGTCCGAATTTTGTTTGGGTGGTGATGCTATTAGCTGGCGGAGCGGAAGCGGACCGCGGACTTTCTAGTCCGCTTATTGCTTGAGTCATGATGCTATTAGCTGGCGGAGCGGAAGCTCCGCGGTCCGTAGGGGGCCGAATTTTGTTTGGTTGGTTGTGCTGGTAGCTGGCGGAGCAGGAGCTTCGGGGTCCGTAGAGGGAAATTTTCATTTCGGTCGAGCTGGTTCGAAATTTGTGGCATCATCTTGGAAAGTGAGATGTGATCGATGGATGTGCCCTGCTTGAGTGCTTTTGATGATGTGGTTGTCGATGCCCCGCCTACTCAGGGGATTAAGTATGCGGGGTCTAAGCTCAAGCTGCTTCCGCAGATTCTGACACTCATATCCAAGGTTCGTCCGCGCACTGTGTTGGATGGGTTTTCGGGGACTACTCGGGTCTCTCAAGCCTTGGCGCAACTCGGCTACAAGGTCATTTCGAACGACAGGGCGGTGTGGTCGGCTACTTTTGCTACGTGCTACTTGCTCAATAGGTTCCCCGCTAAACACTATGCGAGCATCATCGAGCATCTGAATAATCTTACCCCGCAAGATGGTTGGTACACGGAGAACTATGGGGGAACGGGCGATGCGGATTCTTCCGTTGGTGCTGATGGGCTCAAGAAGCCTTGGCAGGTGCACAATACTCGTAAGCTGGACGCGATTAGAGGGGAGATGGATCGTCTCGAGCTATCGGCGGGGGAGCGTGCGGTGGTTCTGACAAGTCTGATCCTTGCGCTCGAGGAGGTCGACAATACTCTTGGGCATTACGCAGCATACCTCAACAGGTGGTCGGGGCGTTCCTATAAGACACTTGAGTTGAAGGTTCCCGCGCTCTTTGCTCATAAGGGAATTGCACACGAGGTGTATCAGAAGGATATCTTCGAGCTTCTGCCGAACGCTGCCGTGGATCTGGCGTATTTTGATCCGCCTTACGGCTCGAATAATGAGAAGATGCCGCCATCGAGGGTGAGGTATCAAGCGTACTACCATGTGTGGACAACTATCTGTCTGAATGACACGCCGAGTCTCTTCGGTAAAGCGAAGCGTAGAAGCGATAGCTCTGATCTCTGTGATGCGTCGCCCTTCGAGGAGTTTCGTCGGGGGGAGGATGGGCGTTTTATCGCTTTGGCTGCCATTGATCGGCTTTTGGGCGAAACGAAGGCAGCCTACATCCTGATGTCGTACAGTTCAGGGGGGCGGGCGACTGCTCAAGAGTTGAATGATGTGATGAAGAAGCACGGGACTCTGATTGACGTGCTCGAGGTCGCGTACCGTCGTAATGTCATGGCCGATATGCGATGGACAAACGACTGGGTTCGAGACTCTGAGGAGTCGAACCGGGAGTTCCTGTTTCTGCTGCGGAAGGCGTAAGAGGTCTCGCTGTAGAGTGGATACCACAACTCCCAGGCCGCGGCTCGTAGGTGGCTTAACGGGGGTGGCGGCTAAGGGCTGGTCGGTGTGTGCCGAGAGGGCAAGGGGTTCGAGCCTTCTTGGACGAAAAATGAGCGATTGCAGGGGTCTGAGGCGTCTCGTCGGCACCGTGTCTTCTAAAAATAGCCCCTGCTCGGACCCCGATTTGTGTGTCACCGCAAGGTGTTGGCCGGAGCCCTGACTTAGGGCAAGATACCGCCCATGCGTAAGGTCATCCTATTTGCCCCGTGCTTAGTCGATCAGCTCTATCCAGAGATGGGTGTGGCGTTGGTGCGACTTCTCCGTCACTTCGATTTTGAGGTCTCCTTCGACAGCGAGATAACGTGTTGCGGCCAGCCTGCCTTTAATGCGGGGCAGGGGGCCGAGGCTCGTGCGGTTGCTCGACGGGTGGTGAGTGAGTTGTCCTGTGGGGACAACGCTCACTGTGATGTCGTGCTTCCCTCGGGTTCCTGTACGGCGATGATCCGTAAGTACTATCCAGAGGTCTTCGAAGGGGACCGCGATCATTCTGCTGCGTGTCAGCTCGGGTCGCGGGTTTTTGAGCTTTCGGAGTTCTTGGCCAAGCACGGTCTTCGAGATCGGCTTAGAGGTAAATCTACGAAGAAGATTGCGTTCCATAATTCGTGCCACTCCGCGCGGGAGCTCGAATTGAGAAACGAGTACCGCGAGCTTTTCAAAGGTATCGAGGGGTTGACGTTGCTCGATCCTTCGCCGGAGCCTGTGTGTTGTGGTTTCGGCGGGCTTTTCTGTCAGAAGTTCCAGGGGATCGCTGAGGGAATGGCGAAAACGAGGCTGGAGATGTGTCGAGATGCGGGAGCTGAAGAGATCGTGTCGAACGATCCAGGGTGTATCATGCACCTTAGGCTGATGGCCGAGAGTCAGGGGATAAAGACACCGATACGGCACACGGTTGAATTCCTGGTTGAGGCGATGGGTATCTAAGGTTCGGTATGAGTACGGATTCTCAACATTCTCGATTCGTCGCGTCTTCTGAGGTCAAGGCTTCTGATGAGACTCATCGCAAGCGGCTCCTGAAGGTAATCGCAAGTTACGACTCTGTGGTTGTCAATCAGAAGGCGAGTCAATTTACTGACTGGCAGGATGCTCGCGGGGTTGCGGCTGAGGTAAAGCGCTACGTTCTCGACAACCTTCCAGAGCTGCTCGAACAGTTCGAGGTGAACGCGCGCAAGAACGGAATGCAGGTGCTGTGGGCACGGGACGTCGAGGAGGCGCTTCGACTGATCGATGAGATTTTAATCCGGCATGACGTCAAGAAGGCTGTCAAATCGAAATCGATGACCTCCGAGGAGTTGGAGCTCAATGAGTTTTTGGAGCATCGCGGGATCGAAACTCTGGAGAGCGATCTCGGTGAATTGATCGTGCAGTTGGCGAATGAGAAGCCGTATCACATCGTAACTCCTGCGATGCACAAATCAAAAGAGGAGATCAGTGAGATATTCCAGAAGGAGCTTGGATGTGCGCCCACTACCGACGCCGAGGAGCTCACCGACATAGCGCGGCGACATCTGCGACAGGCTTATATTACGTCTGATCTTGGAGTAAGTGGCGCGAACTTTCTGCTCGCCGATGAAGGGGCGATCCTGATCCTGGAGAACGAAGGAAATGCGCGTCTGTCGACCGCTTGTCCCAAGGTTCATCTGTCGATCGCCGGCATCGAGAAGATCTTGCCGAGTATCGCGGATCTCGAGCTCTTTTTACCGCTGCTCTCGACGAGCGGAACTGGGCAGCAGATGACTGCGTACAATTCGATTATTCGTGGACCTAAGAAAGAGAACGAGAACGATGGTCCGGAGGTCATGTACCTGCTCTTACTCGATAACGGTCGTACGAACATCTACGGAAAGGACCACGTCCGCGACGCGTTGAGCTGCATCCGATGTGGTGCCTGCTTGAACTCTTGTCCGGTCTACAAGACAGTAGGTGGACACACCTACAACACTCCGTACTCAGGGCCGATCGGTGCGGTTATCACTCCGCACCTCAAAGGTATGCGCGAGTGGGGGCATCTGGCGTTCGCTTCGAGTTTGTGTGGAGCGTGCACGGATGTGTGTCCCGTGAAGATCCCGCTGCACC
This sequence comes from Bdellovibrionota bacterium, assembly GCA_044337105.1. GTDB lineage: Bacteria > Bdellovibrionota_C > UBA2361 > UBA2361 > OMII01 > OMII01. The sequence continues at coordinate 3,844 of JBIIOE010000161.1, forward strand.
ATATGCTGCTGACTAACAGGCAGGAGGCCAACAGCACGGCGCCGAGCTTCTTCTGGCAGAAAGCGATTAAAGCCTGGGCGCTCGCGATGCGGAGCCGCTTTGTCGTGGAAGTAGGGGCTCGTAGTGCGAGGCTTGGTCATTCGGTACTGGCGCTTGTGGCTCCTCGGTTCGCCAAGAAGGTGCCGAAGCCAGCGGCCCGCTCGTTCTCGTCGTGGTGGAGGGAGCATGGAAAGTAGGGAGATAATTCTCGATCGTTTGAGGTCGCTCAGGAAGGTCTCGGGTAGCCGAGAGCGTCCGAGCTACACCCCCGAGTCGATCTTCGCTGATATTCCTCATTCGGAGCGCGCGCCTCTGCTAGAGCAATTTTCGAAGAAGCTAACCGCCCTGCGAGGAGAGGTGTTCTCGGTTGCGTCATATGATCAGGCGGCAGCGAAGATAGCCGAGTTGGCGAGCGCTTCCGATCTGCTCAGGTGTGGAAGGCAGCGTGTGCCACTGCTCGACCGGCTCTTCGGATCTCATCAGGGGCTCGCATCGCTTGAGAGAGAGATGACCATTGTAGATGCTGGCGAGCCTCTGTCGCATGAAGCGGTAGAGTCGATGCAGTGCGCTTTTACGGTAGCGGATGCTTTAATCGTCAGGACTGGGAGTATCGTTTTGCGATCTACCACGGCCGGGGGGCGCAGGCTCTCCGTCTTGCCCCCGATTCACTGTGTCGTTGCGACTGCCGATCAACTGGTGCCGTGTCTCTCGTCTTGGCTCGGGCAGGTGCACGAGGATAGTTTGTGGAGTTATGGCACGATAATTACGGGGCCTTCGAGAACTGCGGATATCGAGCGCATTCTCGTTTTAGGAGCGCACGGTCCGAAGCGCTTGATTGTGATAATTATCGATGAGCACTAATGGCGGGAATTTGTAAGCCGCGGATGAGGTAATGCCGACATGCGATTTGATCCAGCGAAGATAATCCTAGGTACCGCTAATTTGGGTGGTTTGTTTCTCGACGGAAAGGAGCCCGATCTCGATCGCGCAGTGGCGATTGTAAAGAAGGCGCTCGACACGGGACTCACGCGTTTTGATACCGCGCCGCTCTACGGTTGGGGGGCTAGCGAATTCTTTTTGGGGCGTGCTCTGGAAGTTGTTGGGGTCGAGAGGGATTCTATCTACGTATCGTCCAAGGCGCTCAGAGCTTTATTCCCATGTGTCAATCAGCGCGATACTACGCAACCTGATTTCTGGACCCTTGGAGAGCCAAATCGCCGCTTCACTCACAAGTGGCGCGTCGATTACGACTCCGTCATGCAAACGACCTTAAGAAGCTTGGAGTCTCTGCGAAGTCCGTATCTGGATGGGCTCTCACTGCATGATCCGTGGGATGCGCTCTCTGAAGATCCCACTATGACATGGGAGAGGCTGAACGAGGGCTTGAGCGCTATCGTCGAGTTGAAGCGCGCGGGGTTCGTGCGACAGGTGGGATACGGTGGCAAGGAGACCTCTGCGCTTAGGACGTTGTTAGAGCGACATCCAGGATTTCTCGATTATGTGTCTACCACGACCTATACCTTAATCGACCAGAGCTTTGCTCGTGAGGGGATGTTTGACGTGTGCGAGCGTCTGGGTATCGAATATCGTGTGGCCGGGCCTTTCTGCTCGCGATTGCTGGCACAGGATCCTCGCAGCGCCATTAAATGTCCGGGTAAGGACGGTGTGACGCGCTGGTATTACAAGGGTGATCTGAATATGCCGGTCACGTTCAATTACGGCTATATCTCAGACCAGAATTACGAAAAGGCGTGCAAGTTGTGGGCTATTGCCGAAAAGAACGGGGAGCAGTCACCGCGTGCGGCCGCGATTCAGTTCGTTCTAGCGCATCCTCGGGTAGGGGGAGTGATCATAGGGGCATCATCTCCTGAGCATCTCGATGATCTCAAGTATTCGATAGAGCGGGAGATCAATCCTCAACTGTTCGATGATCTCATAGCTGCCGGGATTCTGGATTCGAAGTCACCGCTTCCATAGGCTTTTGCTGCGCTATTAGGCGGAGTAGCACGGACCGCGGAGCTTCCGCTCCGCTTGCTGGGAGGCTTACGATGCTATCGTTAGGCGGAGCGGTATGGGCCGGCGGAGCTTCTGCTCTGCAATCTATCAGAATTGTAATTCAATTAGGGCGGAGCGCCACGGACCGCGGAGCTTCCGCTCCGCTTGCTGGGAGGCTTACGATGCTATCGCTAGGCGGAGCGGTATGGGCCGGCGGAGCTTCTGCTCCGCAATCTATCAGAATTGTAATTTAATTAAGGCGGAGCGCCACGGACCGCGGAGCTTCCGCTCCGCTTGCTGGGAGGCTTACGATGCTATCGCTAGGCGGAGCGGTATGGGCCGGCGGAGCTTCTGCTCCGCAATCTATCAGAATTGTAATTTAATTAAGGCGGAGCGCCACGGACCGCGGAGCTTCCGCTCCGCTT
>JBIIOE010000064.1:0-20348 GCA_044337105.1 Bdellovibrionota bacterium
GATCTGCTTAACGCTCTCAGCCATGTTTCCCCGGAAGAGTATCAAGCCGGGAAGCTTTTGCTGACAAGGATTGGAGCCATGCTTTCCAAGCTATGCCTTCAGCCAGTGTGACTCCTCCTCCGGGTACATTCACGTTCACGTCGGGATAATACCGAGTCCTACCCACTCGATTCCGCGATGACCCTAAAAAAAGGGACCGCTAGGGTCCCTTCGTGCTCGTTACGAGCTCCGGTCTGAATTACATCAGCCCTGGTGCCTTCTTGAGACGAGCCTCGTCTTTGCGCTGCTTCTTTCGCGCCTCTTTGACCTTGCGCTTGCGCTTCTCTGAGGGCTTCTCGAAGTATCTACGTGACTTGAGCTCTTTGAAGAGGCCCTCTTTTATGAGCTTACGCTTGAGGATCTTCATCGCCTTCTCGATGTTGTGGGATACCACAACTTCCATAGCGCCTGCCCGAGCTCGATCGTCAGCGCCCTGGGCGCCGTAGCGGGAGTCACGACCGTCACGACCACGCGGAGCATCCGATCCGCCCTCGGATGAGCCACCCTCGGAACGTCTTCCTTTGCTTTCCGCTTTTCCTGTCTCTACTTCGTCGTTCATAGCTCCAACTACCATGCCTTGCGTACCTTACGATGTTTTAGGTGGGTCCTTTTGATATCAAACGGCACTCTCTGAGCCGCCTAAGGACATCCGCACTATAATTAACAGTCCTACTCTCAGATGTTCTGAGTGGAATGTATACCAACTTATCCCCGTTCGTGTGCCGAGGTCCTCGGTGTTCTAGCAAATGAGGGGGTTACAAGTAAAGAGATAGCCTGCTTAGGCTACAAAGCGCTCATGGCCTAACGTTTTTTGTTTCGCCGCTGTCTCAGGGTGATATCGCATGCGAAAAGTCTTTATGTGTGTATTATCAAATATTTAGCTATCTACGGAAGGCAGGCGACTACTATCCGCCTTACTCACCTCTGGTCGGTAGCTCTGCGGGAGAGCTTTACTCGGTGATTTCACGGGCTCGTACATCGATAGCCGTCGTGATCAGATGGAGTTGAATGTGCTCGCCGCAGCTGTTGATGCGAAGCTTCCGGTCTTGGTCATCTGTCGCGGGCAGCAGTTGGTAAATGTGTTCTTCGGGGGAAATCTATATCAGATACTGACGGGGTTTTACGTCGAGGAACCAGAGCTCATCACAATTACTGTACGAAAACGCATCTTCGATACCGAACGATCCCTCCTGGCGCAGATCATGGGGAGTGGAGAGCAGCTCGTGAATGGGCTTCATCGACAGGGAATCAACCGGATTGGAGAGAGTCTTGCGATTGTGGCACGTAACATGAACGGTATTGTGCAAGCGATTGAGCATGCGTCGCTGCCTTTTTTGATAGGGGTGCAGTGGCATCCGGAATACATTCCGCACATCCGTGAGCAGCGCGAATTGTTTCGTGCCCTCGTCGCGCATGCGGCTGGGGAGGGGCAGCAATACCTGCTTCAGCGCGCGTCGTTGGCACGGGTGCAGGAGATGGCGTGATTTCTTCGGAGTTGATCGAACGAGTTGTCTACTCGTTCGTCGTCGGAGCGCTCTCGGTGAGCGCTGTCACGATAACCGCCGACCGATGCGGCAGTAAGCTCGCGGGCGCGCTTGGGGGATTTCCGGCAACGGTCGCTGCTGCCTTCTACTTCATGGCCTCGGCCTCAGAGATCGGGAGAGCGATAGAGGCAACCTCTGTTGTTCCGCTCTCGATGGGGTTCTTTGGCGCTTTCATGGTCGCCTACATTGTGTTGGTGAAGGTCGGGATCTTCGTGGCGCTCGCTGGGTCCTTTGCGACATGGGCGCTACTCTCGCTCGTACCGATTGTTGTAGGCGTACCCGGGTATGTGTTGGGTCTGGTGCTTTTTGCTCTCGCGCTTGGCGCGTGTTGGTACATAGTCGAGTACGCGATGAGTATTCCAGCAACGCCGGGGAGGCGGTTGCGTTTGCGAATCCCTCAGGTGTTGTTGCGCATGGCTGCTGGCGGGGTTGTTGTTGCGTTATCCGTGTTGGTGGGTGTTGTCGTAGGACCGCTGCTGGGAGGCATGGCGGCGGCTTTTCCAGCCGTTACGACTGCCACGTTGTTGGTAACATACCAGTCAGGTGGTGCGGCGCTCTCGCAGGCGGTGGCGAAATCCTTGATGCTGAGCGGAATGATCAACGTGACTGGCTTCTCTGTGGCTATTCGCTATCTGTACCCGCTGCTTGGGGCCGCATGGGGGACTGTAGTGGGTGCGTGTATCGGGATAGGTGTGAGCCGTTGAGCTACTTTTTTCTGCGTTATGCGAGCCGGTGAAGAGGCGAGGCAGTGAAGAGGCGAGTAGGCGAAGAGGCGAGTAGGTGTGAAGGCGCCGTGTGTCAGGCGCGTTCCAGCGTAAACACAGTGACCTCCGGGGGGCAGTCTATTCGTACCGGAAGTCCTACAACTCCGAGGCCGCGCGAGGTGTACACAAGTTTCTCTCCCAGGTGAACCATACCTGCTACGAACCGAGAGTCTCGGATCTGACTCATGATGGCACCTACGTAGGGTAAGCGGATCTGTCCCCCGTGAGTGTGGCCGCAGAGTGCCAGGTGAAAGGGATAATCGGGGTGGCTTGATGTTAAAAGTGAGATGTAGTCGGGATTGTGGCTGACGATGATGCGCGCGTCGTGGCCGATGCGGATATCGTCACTGGGGGGAGCGGTAGGGGTTCCTGTGAGAAAATCGTCGACACCGAAGATGCGAAGGGTGTGGTCCCTTCGAGAAATGATTCGCTCTCGGTTGATGAGAAGCTCGATTCCCGGTAGTGAGCCGAAGGTTGATAGGAAGAGGGATGTTGAATTCCAATGGTCATGATTCCCGGGAACGCCGATTGTGCCGTCGGGGAAGGAGAATTGGCCGAGGATGCCCCCTAGGGTGGTGTAGATTTGCGGAATAGCCTTTCGAGGGGAATGCTCCGCGAGCGAATGATTGCGGATGATTCCAGCTTTGCGCCACAATGGGTTGTCGTTTAAGAATATGTAGTCGCCGCCGAGCACGAGCAGATCCACGCTTTGTTCCGCCAGCATTTCCAGGGCGCGGACTACCCATTCGTTTGGAAGCCACATGCCCAGGTGGATATCAGTGAGAAAACCTATCTTGTACCCTTCGAAGGCTGAGGGCAGGTCGGGGATACGTGTGGTAACGCGTTCGAGGACGATGGCTCCCGTTTGATCCTGGGCAAAGGTGGTGTATCCAGCCGTTCCAACCACAAGTCCTGCTCCGACGCACAGGCTGGAGCGTATGAAGTTTCGCCGGGATATCATGATGGTCTTGTTACATCCATGAGCACTGCACAGCTCAACTCTCGATGGCGCGTGCTTTGCGAGACCGCCAGGCTGATCGGGCTCGATCGCTTCGAACGGCCATAGCCCATCCGCCGGAGCGTATCCACATGTTGAGCGCCGGTATGTCAGGATGACGCGCCTCGAGGGCTCGGAATTCAATTCCGTGCCATAGCCGTCTTCCACTAGGAGAGATCACATCCTCACCTAACACGGCATGGCACAGCTCATGGTACAATACGGGTGCAATCCATCGAGCGGCGGCGGGTTCGAAGAGCTCTCGAGCGACCACGACTCGATGTTGGCGTATGTTACATGAAGCCAAGACTCGCTTCTGTCGACGACTACTCCAGGAAACTGTGTAGGAATCAAGCTCGGGGCGATCGGGATAATACTCTTTGCGTAGGTCCTTCCATACTTGGTGAAGGAAGGGATCACTAACTGCGGTTGAGGCTCGTCGTGGACGTTGCGTACGGCGTGCCGTTGAGTGCTTTGTTCCGAAGATGAGCTCGATTTGACGTAAGATCCGCACTGTGCAAACACCTAACCATAGTGAGGAGTGTCCGTCTCCTCAGCTCTGATTACATATCATCATCCTTGAGGTCGATGAAGAAGATCCCTGCTAGAAAATCGACCGCCTCATCCAGGCATACACCACCGTAGGCTCCGACGAGAGCTATGTCCACGCCCAAGCCGACCTCCCCTGGGCAGAGTTTTCGGTCTTTTGACTGGATGAAGAGGGGACTGATGCCGATTTCGTTGCTCGTTTCCACGATGACTGGCAGTTGACGACCGAAGTCGCCGACTCTAAGAGAAGCCGGGAGCATCTGGCGGTAGCCGACCTGGGCGTATTCAGTTACTCGTACGACACCGCCCACGGCCGGGCCGACCCCGACATCGACGCGGAACACGTCGACGAGATCGAGGACCCGGTTGGGAAGCCATAGCAAGACGTGCGACCACCAGGGGGTGCCTTCGTTCTCTTGGACAGGGGTGAACTCTCCCCAGGGCTCTTTAGGGCTGGTGGGGACCGCTTCGTGACCGTCTGCTAGAGGGGTGGTTTGGGCAGAGGCAGAGGGGGGAGTTGCGAGGGCGATACAGTAGGCTGTTGTGAGGGTGATGAGTAGTGTTCGCATAGCTCGACACTATCACCGCCTCCCCTAGTGTACTACACATCAAATGATAACCGATTCCGACAGCCAGGCCCCGCTGAAGGCGACAACAGAGCCGTTGCCCACCTATTTAGCGGAGCGCTGCGACTCTCGCCGAATGTCCTTTTGAAAGGGTATGCAGATGTGCAGGCGCTCACAGGTCACAATTTCCGCTACCGAACCGCCGCCAGGAGTTTTCGGGTAGACGAGTGTGCTGGCGACACTAGTTCACGTTACAGAGACGCCCCTGATCGGAACGAACAACGCGTGGAGTAGAGCTTCAGGGAGAAAACGAGGAGAATTCCTTCGGTGGAAGCCAGGGTATGAACACCCCCTCGGGCCAAACGACTGGAAGTCCTTGTTTGAGGTCCTCGTAGCAGCGCCGACACTTCTCAGCTATTTGGCGAACAAAGGAGATAATTCGCCTGCGTACCTCTGGATCTTTGCATATAACGAATATCTTTCGTTGCCTCTTCGCAGGAGTGTGCGGTTGTGAATAGCTTTGTCTCCGAAGGCCGTGTGCTCCGATTACGGGTCGCGTGCGCTCTTTTCGGAATTTGGCCTCTTGTTCATAGACCAACTTAATCACTCGTGCTCGCACCGCTTCAATTCTTTTGGGATCCGTAATGCCAAACGGTTTAAGCCACGCCAATGGCTTGATTACGAGGTCGTGCTCGAAGACGTCCTCCGAACGACGCAAATATGAAACAAATCGCTTGTCCTCTTCCTCGGTCAAACTATCGCCCTCGGGTAGTCTTGGAATCGCGGCTTTGTGATAACACCTTACCGGTATGGAAACTGTAGCATCCACGGACGGCTCACACGTCTTGAAAGCGTGCCATGAATTGAGGCCGGGATACTCATCGATTGAATCCACGAGGCCCGCTTTTGTCGGGTTACAAAAGATGTACACAAGGCGCGCGATGACATCCTCGAGTTGTGGCAAGATCGCCACCATTGGGCGCGGTTCCCATAGGGAAAGGTTGGGCATCCCCAGGAGCGCCTTCACTGACTCGGTGATTCCTTTCTTGAGTTCTTTGTAGAAGTGGGTGAATAGCTCCGGGGTCTTAGGCATCGCTAAGGTGTGACTGTGATTGCTCATGTCGACAAAGTTACATATGACAACTCTGTCGTCCCGCTGAGCCCTTCCGTAGATACCCGAAAGGATCTCGTTGGTCGTCTCCGTTGGAGGTAGTGGTAGTCCCTGTCGTACGCGAGATACAACCTCGTAGACAGACCTGCTCTTGTATACTCTTCTCGTTCTCGGCATGAGAGTATGTTCGCCGATCAGTTAAAGAAGTTGCGGCAACCTCGCTAGCCTGGCTTAATTTGTTTGTTTTGAAAGTGGAATGAACCAGAAGAAGGGCTCTGACATGGTACGATATGGCACGAGAGAAAGTAGCACCAGAAGGACGGGCAAGCGAGCGGCGATGGGTCTCTGGATGATTGTTTTTGCAATACATATGATCCTTGGGCTGGCCACGGTCGGAAGGGCAGACCCGTCACCGTCGGTGTGCCGCGAGGGCTTCTGTTTTTCAGCGCAGGGGATGGTAGATAGTGTGCCTGTTACTCTTCGCGGCGTGAGCACCTTTCGATATTGGGGATTTCGGGTTTACACCGGGGCCCTTTACATGCCGGCGTCAGAGACGTCGCCGGATGTTGTATTGAGGGAGATACCGAAGAAGTTGTTGCTCCGATACCATCGCAGCGTATCAGTTCAGCAATTTGTCGAAAAGTCGGAGGAGGCCCTTAAGAAAGATCCACAGCTTTCGCTTGATTACCTACGACCGTTCTTAGCACGTATCAGATCTATGTATGTACCGGTGAAGGAGGGAGATTCCTACGCGATCACCTACGATCCAGGGCAGGGAGCCCTCCGCCTTTTCTTCAACGATCGACTACAGGGGACCATTGTCGATCCTACGTTTGCTCGGGCCTATTTCGGTATCTGGCTATCCGATTATTCCGTGAGTAAGAGCTTCACAGAGGAGTTGTTGGGTAAAGGGGCTTAGCCTAGCGCAAGCGCAAACTTCTTCCGCCGATTAAGTTCGGGTTGCTCTTCTTCCCTAGTCCATGGCACTTCCTAAAGTAGCTGATTGGGACACCCGATGCCTATCTGAAATAGCTGCTTTTCCCCTGATGATCTGAATGGTTCGTTTAAGAAGTGCATTGTACCAGGGCGGAAACCAGGGCGGAAACCAGGGCGGAGGGGCAGACTAGGTGGCAGGCGCTACACACCATGTTACGGGCGCCTTCGGGTCTTCCACGCCGACGAAAGCAGCCGCTCCGCCTCGGCTGCGAGTTGATCTATTGCAGCAGTATTCGTGAGGAAGGGCACTCCCAGAATGGCGTAGAGCTCCGGGAGAGGAAGGGAGTCTCCGGCCTTCATGGTCTCCAATACACGGTGCACGGTAGCGGTGCTGTCGCGCTGATAATCAGCGTATAGCTGGAGCGAGATCAACCCACCGAACATGTAATTGATGTCGGCGAAGGGCGCCTTGATAAGGTCAAGTGTCTCGAGATAGTCGAGGCGTCGCTGTGAATACAACTTCTGCCAGTCTATGCCGGTGTTGGCCTTGTTCGAGAGGTCTATCCAGATCTGGGAAAAAGAGGGATTTGGCTGGCGATGCACCTCGACTTCATACGCTGTGTTAAGCGCTGCCTCGACGAGGCTAGTGATAGCTTCTTCGAGTACGAAACAGCGCGCCTGACGCACAAGCGGCGCCTTGAAGAAAAGAGGGTACGCCTGGGTCGCTAGCAACTCAACTGCCATAGCGAGGCCCTCTGAGATCTCGGGAGGGGAAGTCCTGTACCAGTAATAAGCCTGATGTTGGTTGGCAACAACGCCGTGTATCAGATGTGTTACCTCATGGAAAAGTTCAGTGAGGCTCCCCGCGCTGCCATCCAGGTCACATGAAAGCAAAAGCTTGTTCATGCGCGGATACTCAGCGATAAATGCCCCTCCGGCCTTAGTGTCACTCTGATAGGGATTGATGACAAAGCGCTCTCTGTTGTGCACAAAGATCTCTTGTAGCAGGGGCGAGATGCAGCTCAGAGCCTCCAATAAGGTAGACTCCAGGGTGGCGCTTTGCGCCAGGGTGGGGAGATAGGGTATCTCAGCCCCGTCGAGGTCGTGCCAAGGGCGTACGCGTTCAATTCCAGCTTGGCGAGCACGAGTCTCTTTGCATCGACGCGCTAGCGGTCCAAATCGTTCGAGGATACGATGACTAACTTTGATGACGTCGTCAGGGGTGTAGTCAATTGAATCCTGTGCCCTGAGAGCACATTCAAGCATATCTGAAGAACCCTTCGACTGAGCTAATTCACGATAGGCTTCGAGCATAGCGCGCGCCACACTGTCGAGATCACCCTGGAGCTCGAGGCGTTTTTGCGAGTTGAGAAGCCAGTACTCCTTATCCGACGCTTCCTCGGGCAGCAAAGCTGCGACCTGCGAATCCAGTTCCTCCTCCAGCTTATGAAGCGAGTGCTCGAGCCGTTCGATCTGGTTTTCGATAGAGTATGAAAACCATGAAAATGTAGAGGCGCGAGACCCGATCACTGATCTGAGTCGTCGCATATCACCCAACTCAGAGCCTACGAACCAAGGAAATTCCATGAGCCTCTCATACAGGGCTTGTCGGGCGGTCTCCCAGAGTATCTCATGATTGCTGAGGTTGTGTTCGAACGTTGCGGTAGCCTGTTCATCTGGGTGCACAACCTGAAGAGTGTGCAGATGTTGATAGGCGAGATGCATCTGATCTTCAAGGTCGGTAAGGTCTCTTAGCCACCGCTCGCAGTCGTCTGCATTGAGCACCGGCCGCTTCCTCAATTCCTCAAAAAAACTCTCAAGGGCGTCCCACCCGAGAAAGAGAAACCGGCACGGAAGAAAGGTTCCTGAGGTATCCTCGGTGAGTATAGGCTTAGTCCATATCTGTTCGGTGTCAGGAAGCGAGAGGATGCAGGAAGTTTGCTCAAGCGAGGACATCGTAAGTGCCGGTTACTTCTTGAACAGATCATCGAGCGCCGCCAAGCTCTTTGACTTCTGATCGCTCATCGTAGCGGCTCGGTCCCCTGCAGGTCTGAAATACTCGCAGATGTTGGCGCGCTCCTTGTCTTTCACCCATTCGGCGGAGCTTTCCCGGCATTCGTGGTGAGCACCCTCGTCGTAGAAGCTGCAGTTGCGGCACACGTGTATATCGCTGTGGCACGATGAGCACGTGTCTCTAAAGCCAATGCGACCAGTACCGGAGGGGGGACTCGCCTCAACTGCTTTTTTACAGTGGAAACAGGAAAGCGCAATCATGGTACCGACAGGATATCCTGACCTCTTAATGACTGTCCATAATTCGGTAAGTTGCGGGCTTGAATGCGACATTCCCTGATCCAGGACACTTTCTATTCAGCAGATCGACACACTTGGGGGAATGTGAAGTAGCAGCTTCGCCAGTGGTGATCTGAACAGTTCGTTTTAGAAGTGCGATGTACCAGGGGAGGAAGTACCAGGGGAGGAAGCGGTTACTCCAGACACCACAGATTTCAAGAGTATGATTGCGAAAATACGGGGGCAGCGACACGACGCGATTGGAATTTTCCTGCTCAATGACCAAGTAATATCGTATTATCGTCAGGCTCTGACCCTTCGCTTCACACTTCCTACCTTCGGAGCCTCTATCCACGATAGCCAAGAGCTAATCGACAGAGCTGGTCCGGGCGCAGAAGGAGCGCTCCTCGTTGGGTACGATGTCACCCCGGATTTTAGGGCTCGATGGTTAGGGGCTCTCAAGAGCGATGCGCGCACGGGTTGTGGGGCGAACGCGTACGATACGGCGCGCATGATCGCAGAGCTGTTCGGAGATGGTTCCAGAGCTGGATTGCCGGCTTCGGTAATTGCTGGTCGTTTTGCTTCTATTTCCCGACGCCACGGAGTAAGCGGGGAATTCGGCTTCGCCGAAACGAGCGATGGAGGGAAGCACTTCGACTTTCCGATCTCGGCGCGTGTCATTCGCAACGGCAAGATAGAACGGTCGCGCTAGAGGTGCTTACGCCCGCCTCTGAATAACTGCGATCAGCTCGCTGTGATACGTCTGCGGGAACATGTCCAGCACCTTTACGTCGATCACTTCGTACCCTCGCTCGTGAAGTATCTGGGCATCGCGCGCGAAGGTAGGGGGATAGCAGCTTACGTACAGAAGTCGTGGCGACAGCTCTGCTGAGAGTCGTTGGCACACCTCAAGCGCTCCGCCGCGTGGAGGATCGAGCACTACCGTGGAATCCGGCGTGTTCTTCTCGACCCACTTTTCGCAGCTCTTGGTATGAAAGGTCAGACGTTCCGCTACGCCTGCCGCAGCAGCTCGAGTCTGTCCGAAGGCCACCAGGTGTGGATCCACCTCTACCGCCGTCACAGTACGTCCGGCCTTAGCCAGTGGAATCGAGATATTCCCCGCCCCCGCATAGAGGTCCGTCACTCGCTCGGTGTCAACGAGAGACAGCAGGTAGTTCAACATCAACGCATTCGCGAGCTCGTTGTTCTGCGAAAAGTGTCCCACCGGCGGGGCGTCGCTGGCGCGAGCCTCTGGCCGATAGATTGTCTTGTGGCGATAATTCACTTGGATGTTTGGAATGCGGCGTTGTAACTCTTGAAACGCCGGCTTGGGCAGTAATGTAGTTAGCGCCTCGCCGTTCTTCGGGTGTACCTCGAAAGCAACGAAGATGGTGCCATCGTGGTCTTCCACAGTAACGGTCTCTACTTCAGGAGCACACTCCTTGACGAGCTCGAGGTGCTCTGCAAGGAAATTGTTTATGGCGGGTGTGGAGATCGGGCAGTGGTCTATCTCGACGATCTGGCGACCGTTTTTCTTGTACAGCCCGAACTCGCGCTTCTTGTTGATGTGAAACGACATGCGTCGGCGATAGTCGAAGCCGGGTAGGTCCGCTCCGAGCACTGACACTCCATCCCGAGCTACAATGCCGCCGTGGATCTTCAAAAGGTCTTCGACCATAGACGCTTTGTATCGGCGCTGCGCGTCAAGCTTGATATGCTGGAGGTCGCAACCCCCACACCGTCCAAACACCGGGCACGGTGCCGTTTGTCGCTCTGATGCTGCGCGTTGAATCGAGACCAGCTCGGCGTTTACAAAGCTCTTCTTGTCTTGCACGATGGTGGCAGTCACCAGCTCCCCGGGGATAGTGTAGGGAACAAAGGCCTTTTTTCCGACAACGGCTTCAGGCGCGACAATAGTGCCGACACAGCTACCCCCTGAAGCGAGAGCTGTAATGTCGACGGTAACTTCTCGGGATTGCGTGTTTGTATCTGCCATACGGGGCGCGATGCTATCACTGCTCGTTGGTCAGAGCAAAGATTGCCTCGCTTCTCTAGCCTCTCTCGGGTCCCTTTTGGTACTCTTTGCACTATGTCGAACTCGACCCTCGCTCCGCATACGATCCTAGTGCACGGACTGGCGCGCTCCTGGTACGATATGTACCTTCTTTCTAGGCGGCTCAGACGGTTGTTGCCCTCCACAACCGTTCATCTCTTCGACTATCAATCCCGAAAGTGCTCGCTCTCCGAGCTCGCGCTGCGCTTAAATGATTTCATAGCCACTGTATCTGGTGGAGAGCCGGTTTCCTTCGTAGGACACTCGATGGGTGGGATTGTGGTCAGGGCTCTTGATCTGCACGGCTCGACCGCCGCTCCGCTGCACCGACTTGTGACGTTAGGCTCACCTCACGGCGGGGCGACGATTGCACGCTTCCTCAGCCGATACCGACCGTCTCGGGCTGTGTTCGGACCTGCACTCACAGAGCTGGCTGTGCTGAGCATGGACGCCGATCCTAAGCAGCTCGAGATCGGAAGTATAGTAGGAGGCACCGGGCATCGATGGGGATTCTTCCCGCTGTTCGGCGAGGACAATGACGGTGTCGTGCTGGTGCGAGAGGCAAAGCTGGTCAGTGCTAAAGAATTTCACACGGTGTGTGCGCTTCATGCGTACATGCCATTTAGCTCGCGCATCGCAGCGTTGTGTGCGCGATTCCTGGATTCTGGGGCCTTTCAGGTTCCAAGCGTTGAGCGTTCGAGTTCGGGTGTCAGATCGAGGTTCTAGAGGGCGCACGCATTACTTACACCTAGAGCGCCCCCCCCAAATAGCCAGTGGCCTAGAAGATCGATCTAACAGATACTCCTGCTGTGTTTGTTTCTCTTTTGCAAGGTGTCGGAGCTATAAAACTTCCAAAGCGTCTCAGTGTAGTTGTGGCTATCGTGTGTGCGTTTGGCGTTCTAATCCCCAACGCGTGCCCATTCCGTACTGCCGTCCCTGTCCGTTCGATTGTGACGATCTCGGTCTCGAGGAAGGCGGCAAAGACTGTAGCGACAAGGGGAGTAGTGGTAATGCCTGCTGCGTCGATCTCTCGAACAAAGGATTGGATTTGGCCGAAGCCCAAGATGACGTGAATGATGAAGTAGATGAGGACGAGGAGGAGTGCCCCGCCGGGTTCGAGAAGAGCGAGGATAAGTGCACGGACGAGGAGCGGGAGGATGGCTGCAAAGATATCCGCTTGGATAATGGCAAGGGGTGCGTGAATCGCTGACGAAGTAGAGCAGCTATCGTAGCAAGCTCTGAGTCTCTATTCTGGAAATCTATCTTGCATCGCCAGATTCATTTTCCAGAAAAGAGTGCTGCGTTCGTCGTATGAAGCGGTGCGTGACAGTTCGCTCGTTTCGTAGCCGAACTCCTGGATCCCAGCGGCGAACTTGCTCATGACGTGGTCCGCAAAATCGTCCACATTGACTCCGAAGGTGTGCTTTCCGGGGCCGCCAAGATCGGTGTCCACAGCAGGTGGGGCTACTTCATAGACTTCTATGGAGGTGTCCTTAAGTTGAAAGCGTAGGCTCTGCGTAAATGAGTGAAGGCCGGCTTTGGTGGCTGAGTAGGTCGGAACAAAGGCGAGTGGAACGAAAGCGAGCCCCGAGGTTACGTTGACGATCGCTGAACGTTCTTTGCTTGCGAGATGTTGAGTGAAGAGCATCGAGAGGTGTATTGGCGCCTCTAGATTGATCGAGATCTCCTGTTCGTGGCGCTGCCACACCTGCTCCTTGGTAAGCCGGGGAGGGTGGATCTGGATTCCGGCGTTGTTCACCAGGACGTTGATGTCGGGATAGGAATCCGTAAGCTCCCTGAACATCCTGAGGCGCTCTGCATTGTCCTCCACGTTCACCTGGTAGGTCTCAAGTTGAGGGCACAGCTCCTGTGCTTCACGTAAAATTCCCGCACGGCGCCCGCAGATAATTACTCGGCTCCCGGCCTGTACGAATCGCTCGGCGAGTGCATACCCGATTCCGGTTCCGCCTCCAGTAATGACCACGGTATTATCACGTAGCTTCATAGTTGCCTCTTTCCCGCGTCGTTCGAGTTGAACGGGATCGTATTTTTCTGTCATAACGATAAAAAGTTCTGGTATCAAGGACAGATGTCATACGCCGATACATATTGATTTGATTGAGTTTGAGATGCGTCAAGCCTGGCACCTACAATCATCGTCTTCCTTGCATGCGATAGACGGCGCAGAGCTGTCCCCGGATTACCCCGATATCGGCTTTTTCCGGGTTGATAGAAGGGTGTTTCCTGACGAATACAAAGAGCTCACCGAGAACGAGTTGGGGAGTTCCTCCTTGAGTCGTGAGTGGTATGCCCGCAACCCGAGCATTTACACGGTGCTTCTCAGCGGAAGTGAGGTAGTTGGATACTGTAATCTCATGCCTCTCGAGGATGCTGTGTATCAGCAGATACTCGATGGTAGTCTGACCGACGGCCAGATTTCACCGCGTATGGTGAGGTCGTTTGACAGGCCGGGTGCCTACAAAGTCTTTTGCTGTGGTGTGGGGATCGTCGAGGAGTACCGGCGAGGAGGAAGTGGTCTTCGGGAGTTGCTTCGGGGGGTATGGAGGAGATGGGCCGAACTCGCCGATCGCGGGTGCTACGTCTCTGAACTTGCCGGAGTGGCTTGGAGTGAGGACGGCCGAGCGTTGTGCGAAGGTCTTCGGCTGCATCACCTGCGTAAGCACTCTCGGTATGGTGACGTGTACTGCGCCCGAACAGTCGACGGAGCCCGCATCCCTTCCGGATCGATACTCAGGCGCTTGTACGAGCTGTATCGGACTAAGGGGATACTTTAGAGATGCACGCCTGTCCTCTTTAATGCCGATAATAGAAGGATCAGTAGGTTAGACGGTCTAAGCCCGCTCGGTTGGTCGTCCAACTTAGAATAGAGCGCCACTTTGTTGAGCCAGCAGGCAAGGAAGGCGACGGTACTTACTTACAGGAGATAAATACAGTTCAGACTTCGCCGGTCAGTCAAGGAAAGAGGTTTCATGGGTGAAGACATCCGCAGGAAGCGGGTTAAAATTGTGGCAGCTGGAGCATTCTTCGTCAGGGTATGTGCGAATCGCTGGACGCTTGCGTGCACGTGCCTGCTGGTCGCACTTGGCTTTCCTGCAGTGCGAACTCATCTCACTGACCCTCACGATCCCTCCAAGTTCGTAGTAGGATTACGTCCCTCGAACGACGATGAGCAGATAGTGGTAACCCAGATCAAAATGTATCGTGAATTGCTCAATGTCGGTGAGCAGACAAATGCAGAGTTCTCTCGTTCACGGGACTGTTTTGCCGCATCGACGCTCGCACTCAACGGCTTCAAGCGCATGATATCGGAACCTGAATACAGGGGGCTCATGCTCAAGGAATTCAACGCACAGAACGTCGACAAAGAGATCCTGCAACAGTACGGGCATGTGGCGCTCGAAGCTAATCATCCCCGAGGGGATGCCGGAAGGTTGAAGTTCTGCGGTGGTGATGAGAGACTCCAGTTCATGGCGGCGCAATTCGCCAAGCACTCAGGGATGTGGGAGTCGGCTCTCCGCGCGCGAGAGCGGTAGCAGCCGCTACGAAGCCTTTTGTCCGCAGCCTGCTAAAGCAGTAATCGTCCGGTTAGAGTTCGGATTGGCACGCATCTGAAATCGCCCCGTCAGAATAGCGGCGAACGTTTTGATATTTGCCCCCTGAGACGGTACCATCGCCGCTTGAAACCTTGGCGGTGCTATGGAACCACGCGAACAGCCCTCAGACGAGCGTACACAGAAGGCACCACGAGAACTTCAGCCGGAGTCTTCTCAGCCCTCTGGCACCGATCCTGCTGTTCTCGCGAAACTTTCCGCTC
This sequence comes from Bdellovibrionota bacterium, assembly GCA_044337105.1. Classification (GTDB taxonomy): domain Bacteria; phylum Bdellovibrionota_C; class UBA2361; order UBA2361; family OMII01; genus OMII01. The sequence goes on from JBIIOE010000064.1 coordinate 14,687, forward strand.
GGCTGCTCTCTTTTGCCCGAGACAGCCGACTCAATTCAAGAGGAGGTCAGAAGCTTCTGAGCGATATTGAGAAGCTTCCGGTACACGAAGAGCGGGTGGCTGTAGTCAACGCCACCGCTACGTTTGGAATGCAGGGTCGCGGCGTGTTAGCGCTGCACCGCGAGCGTATGAGTGAAGCTCTGCTGCATCGTCTGATTAATCTCGGGCTCGATCTGGCTAACACCTTTCCTGTTCCAGTAGCGGAGCGAGGCTCTCGTTCTCGGATCATAGAGGGCGGAAACATCTATCACATCGCTGCGCTCGAGGGGGATATCTCGCTCTTGCAAATGCTCCCGCCGAAGCTAGACCTGTTGAATGCTCAGACTGCCTCCGGCGAGACTCCGCTGCTTTTAGCATACAAGTACGGCACTGAGCCGAAGAGCCTCCGCGAGATCACCAAGCAGTTTGTCGAGTGGGGAGCAGACATAACGGTTCGGGATGATACCGGTCGACAGCTCTTTCACTATGCTCAACAGTATCCCGGTGCGGGTCTTCTGGAGTCTTTAGTCGGCTATTGGGATCAGCTGGGCAGTGTTCCTATCAATCGATACGAGGCACAAACCGGGTTGGCGCTCGCCTTGCTCGATACCAGGTCGATCATGCGCCGAGTTGTTGACAGGTTGGAGACGCTTGTAGCTAAGGCTCCTAGGGCTCGCGCGGGGGTGAAAGCTCCTGTATCAGGATTACTCAAGTGTCTTGACGAGCTGGTCCCCAGTCGGAGCGAGATACTGGCTCAGGATGCGAGGACCCGGAGAGGCGCTGGCTCGAAGCAAACGGACCTTTTTGTGAAAGCTATTGAGCGACTCGACGCAGCGCGGCACATTCTTGGTGAGGATGTTATTCAGTTCCTGACTGAGTCTCCTTTGCCCTCGTCTGACACTCCGTTGCTGGCAACACTGTACCAGGCTGACGCACCTCCTGAAATACTTCGAGCTGTCGTCGATTTGGGTGCGAGCTTGAGCCTTCGATTCGATTCAGGCGGTAGGGGAACCGTCGAGGTCCGCGGGGGCACGCTCCTTCATCACGCATTCAACGACGGTAAGCAGGAGATCGTCGACATGGTGCTCGAGAGCTGCCCCGATGTGGTGGCGGTCGCCGACGCAGATGGCAACACTCCGATCATGACGCATCTTCGTGCGTGTTGGGCGTGGGGCATGAACGAAGTCCCGAACGCCGATTTCATAGAGGTTTGCCTAGCCGAAGGGTGCCCGGCCGATGCGGTTAACTCAAGTGGAAAGCGCGCGATGGACTATGCCATTGAGGTCGGATGTCTCAGGACTATTTGGCTCCTAACCCGATACAACGCCGCCCCGCCCGCTCGAGATGCTAATCGAACCTTCGAAGTGAAAACCAGGAAGGGTGTGGAGGAAGTCGTCGACTTTCGAGGGCTCATCCGGTGTGCGATGAAGTGGCGCTCAAAGGTTGGGCATTTCTCAAACAAAGATGTAGTGACTAGTCTCATCGACGACGCTCGGAGGATCCTTCAGGAAAGCAAGAGTGTATATGTGACGTATCTTTTTCTTGTTGCGGCAGCGGATGTGCTTGTTTCTGACCCCAAGGCACGTTTGAGACCGAACAGGGGGATTTCGTTGCTCAAGCTTTCGGGGAACCTCTTGTTTCATCTTCCACCACACATCTTGTCTGGTATGTGGGGCGCTATCGAATGGATGTCGGATAACAACAGTAACATTCGGCAATCTCGCAGGCACTTCAACGAAGCTGAGATGATGCTGCTGCTCAATCACCCTCGCGAGAAGGGATTTGAGCCGGAGGTTCTCAACCCATTGACCCGCGCATTGACCGCGACGACGCGGGTGTTCTATGCGGGGATCCATACAGTTCGCCAACCGGTAGTCTGGAACTTTGCCCGCATCGGCCTCTACACGCACGGCTTTCACCTCTTGTTTAAGCACGAGACAGAGGCTCGTTCCGAGTATGACCCGGAGCGCGGATGGCACCGGACGGGCCTTTCGCTGATCGAGGAGCGACTAGGGGTTATAAAGGTTCAACCAAGGTCTCACACGGACCGGTTATGCGGACCTGGCTATCTCTGGTTGGCGTCCTCCAGGGAAGAGCCGATACGGGCGCGTCTGTTGAGACGCGATGCCAAAGGGGAAGAGATGCAGTATCAATGGTACTCGCTTGATTCCCAGACGGTGATAGAATTCCGACGAGGCTATCTGTTGGTAACTAACCCGAAGTTCGGGACTCTCGTGATTCGGAATTCCAGCAAGGAATTTGGTCGCAACATTCTGTCCAACGTAGCCTATTGGACCCGGGTAGCTTATCGCCGAGGGTACCGTTATGACGACTTGATCCACATTACTCCAGATCAGATAGAGTCCAAGATGAGGCCGGTGCTCGCACCCAAGGTCATAGAAGACACAGGTGCTGTAGAGTTGATATACCAGCTCCTTCGGCAGCTTGATGTCATCCGCGATTACAACCGGAGACAAAAATTCGAAACCGTCAGAACCGACGCATTCGTTCGTGATCCTGATACTAACCGTATTGAGCTCGCTCAGTTTGGGGGCTATCGCGCTCCCGGGTTCCGGCAGATCGTGGATTTCTTGGGGAATCGGTTTCGCAGTGTAGAGCTAGAGCGGAGTACGACCGGGAGTATTTCGAGGATCGTACCGGCATTGGCCTTCGCACAGCCATGGTATCCGGGATGGGTTACACATAGGTTCGAGGCCGAGCCCGGTGTCATGCGCTCTCAGCTGAGCATCAATGCGGAGGTTCTGGAGGTACTCGAGGCCTTTAGAGATAACTACTTCACCAGACGCATAATGGATCTTGATAATCGTTACGGAGTATCACGCTTCTTTCAAGAGGCGGGATTCCAGACAGAGGGGGAGCTGATACTGGTGACCCCTCGCTCACCTCAAGACAACGTGCGCAGAATAGACGCCTGAGCAAGCTATTTGGTATCAAAGAGCGGAGGTAATCGTATGGTAACTATCGCAGTCATAGCATCTCACAGTGGAGAGTTGTTTTTCCCTCGAGGCATTGCAGACGGGACCTCTGTAACTGCCACACCGGATGCGCCGACGACAAAACCGACGACTCCAGATATACAGCCGGCTCCCGACATTAATCCAGTAGTGCCTGATGAGCCGGCAGGGCCGCCTACGTTTGTCCCACCTGAAGATCCGGATACATGCCCCGCTCGTACACGTCCAGAGGGTAGTCCCGATGAAGGTGACGACGACTTCGAAACATGTTACTTGCCCGGTAGTTTTCGTGCTTCCGACCTTGCTTCAAAGGTGTCATAGCGTACACATATAAGAGGCATGAGCCGTCTCAGGATGACGAAGCGCTGAGGAGCTTCTGGCTGAGGGGCGCGTGCCGATGTATGGCACGGCGGCAGCATGCGTGCTAGCCTACCTAAGGAAGCGAGGCAAAACCCCTTCCTGCTACGAAAGCGGATCGTGGGTTGCTCTCCGATTTCTCGATGTGGAAAAATCCTCAGTGTATCGAAGCGGATACACCTGCGGTTTTTTCACATCACGAAAATCGAATATCAACCCAATCTCCACTTTCTCGCGACGGGTAGGTTTTGCCGCGCTCCCCTAAGAATAGAAAGTCGCCGTGCTGTGGTGCCAAGGATCGTAGCGAGGCCTGCTTCAAAGGAGTTTCTTATGACCGATCTGCACCTCGTTTCAAAGGACACGGTGGTTTCGTTTCACTACACGCTCAAGAATAGTAAGGGTGACGTACTGGATTCCTCGGAGGGGCGTGAGCCTCTGGTGTACCTGCATGGATATGGCCAGATAGTGCCCGGTTTGGAGAGTGCGCTGGTCGGTAAGGCTGCAGGGGGCGATCGCTTTTCGGTCTTGGTTCAGCCGGAGGACGGATACGGAGTGCGGCACGACGAGCTGGTCATCAACGTTCCAAAGGAGCAGTGGACACTTCCGGATTCAGTGGGCGTGGACGAAGTTATCGAGCTTCAAGCAAATAATGGCGAGCGAACGCTCGCTCGCATCATCGCCGTGTCGGCGGATGCCGTCACGCTGGATGCCAATCATCCGCTTGCTGGAGAGGCGCTCCATTTCGAAATTGAGCTGACCAGTGTGCGCGCTGCAACGAAGGAAGAGATCTCACATGGGCATGCGCACGGCCCAGGCGGACATCAGCATTGAGCTGCGCATAAGGCACGTTACTACATATGATGTGAGGAAATCCCTGGGCTGCTGAGGTCAAGAGTTCCAATCTGTTGTTGATAGTTCGTTTGCACGGATGGGTCTTTGACTACTCCAGGGCTGTTCCGTAGCCTTAGCAGCTATGCGCGATCTATCCTCAGAGGGCTCTCGATCTTTAGAAGCACAGTACCTGCGTGTGCTCGCCGATCACGCTAATGGTAATCCCGATGCACAGCTAGAGGCTCACCGCCTGGCGATGGCGGCTGCGAACAGCGGTGATTGCCGAGAGCTGCTGACAGGTCTAATTGCCGCCGTATCTGTCGACAATCGTGAGATTCAGGTCAGTGCTTGTTGCGCGCTTGCTTCTCTCGGTGTTGACGCGGAGCCTGCTATTGCTGCTCTCAAAGCTTGTGCGTTGAGTGGAAGCGAAGCTGGTGCTCCGGCAGCAGCAGCGGCTTTGGGGCAGATCCCAGTAGAGCCGGCCGCTCGTGCGTTGGTGGAGGTAATTGAGGAGTTTTTAGGCGAAGATTTCAAGGTGCTCGAGGTCGCGTTCTTAGCTTTGCGTAACCATGCTGAGAGGCTCGCTCCTTATATGGCTCGTCTCGAAGGATCTTACGGAGTACTGCCGACGTATTTCGCGGGTATCTGCGCGATGGCGATGGATCGCATTCGTGAAGTCGTTCAGCGCGTTCAGGTGGAAACTGCGGAGCGACTCCAACTGCCAGGTTTCTTCGACCTCAATCAGTTGCGGCGTGGTGCAGAGCTGAGCAGGGGAGACGGCGCGATCGAGCTACGAGACGTACCACGCGGTGATGCCAAAGGAGGGGTCGTTATTGACGAGAGGTTTCGCTTCTCTCTCGGGGAACGCAGCGAGATTCGTCTACGATTATTTCGAAATCGCACCGATGCGGAGCGGTTTATAGTCGTACTATCTGAGGACGCAGACTCATACGGCGTCAACATTGCGAAGGCTATCGCACCGCTCGCCAATGCTCTCTACATGATGTATCAGCTCGACCCAAAGAAAATTACATGGGTAAGGCACCTCGCGCCGGAGTCAGGACGTACTCAAGACAATCGAGATGAATACAGTGTTGTCAGATTTGAGAAATTCGATCGCCGTACTGGCCTGCTTTCTGAGCCGAGGTGGTCAAGGACGTCCTCGTTGAAAGAACTTCTCTAGGGAAGCAAGGCAAAACCTATGTTTCCTCGCACGTGAACGTGCTCGTGAACGTGAACGTAAACGTACCCGAAACAAAAACCTCAAGTTTTCGGGTACGTTCACGTTTACGAGCACGAGCACGTTCACGTGGTTATTTCAAAAGTGAGACTATGGGGTAGGTTTTGCCGCGCTTCCCTAGGGAAGCAAGGCAAAACCTCCACGTTCCTGCTTCAGGTAGAGGATATTCGTAGAAAAAGATCCCTTATTTGGGATACCTGGAAGGCTACTTCATGCATCTTATTTAGTAGAGGTCGCCATA
>JBIIOE010000162.1:0-6167 GCA_044337105.1 Bdellovibrionota bacterium
CCTTGAACAGGATGTGATACCGCCACATATTTCTGACTTTTTCAATCGGCGCCGGGGCAGGGCCGAGCATGATCACACTGAGAGCGGAGGCAACTGTTTGGCCCCGTGACGCTATAGCAACGCTCTGACGCTGGGCCTGAGCGCGATCTTCGGCAGAGATGACTACTCTGAGAAGCTTTTGAAACGGTGGATACCTGAGTTCCCGTCGCAGATTCAGTTCGATCTCCGCAAATCCCTCGTAATTGGAGGCGATCGTCATCTGCAAGCTGGCGTGGCGCGGTACGCGGGTTTGGAGCACGACAAAACCTGGACGCTCTCTCCTGCCAGCGCGTCCGGAAACCTGCGTGAGAAGTTGAAAGGCCCGCTCTGCTGATCGGAAATCGGGCATATGCAAACCTACATCGCAGTCTACGACCCCGACGAAGGTCACGAGGGGAAGATCGTGCCCTTTGGCGATCATCTGTGTTCCGACGAGGATGTCGATCTTCTTTTCGCGTACATCAGAGAGTACTTGGGTGTAGTCCTCGAGTGAGGCCGCGACATCTCGGTCTAGTTTCGCGATACGGGCAGAGGGGAGTAGCTGACACAGCTCTTCGTGGACCCTTTCGGTGCCCGCGCCACGCTGAGCAAAGAGTGCGTCCTTCTCCGCTGCGAGAGGGTCGCTGTTTCCAGAAGCTCCACAACCCGGGCAAACAAGGGGAGGAACCGAGGAGAATCCACAAAAATGACACAGCAGCGAATTGGGCTTGCGGTGATACGTCAGCGTAACGCTGCAGTGCGGACATCCCAGAACATGTTCGCACTTATTACACTGCAGATAGCTGGCGAAGCCTCGTCGATTGTAGAGAACAAATGCTTGCTCTCCACGTGCGAGTGTCTTGCGCAGTCCCTCGAGGAATGGCAGCGAGATACTCTTCGATGGCATCTCCCACGGCTTAATCGCACTGAGATCGATGAGCTGGTACTTCAAGGCATCTGACTTGAAGAAGCGTCTAGAAAGGCTTTGGTAGCAGTGCTTGCCAGTTTTTGCGTTGTGAAATGTCTCGAGAGAGGGTGTAGCTGAGCCGAGTACCACCGGACATTTCGACAGCTTCGCTCGAACGAGCGCAAGATCACGTGCCTGGTAGCGAATCCCCTCTCCTTGCTTGAACGATGAGTCGTGCTCCTCATCGACGACGACTATTCCCACATTTTTAATCGGTGCAAAAAGTGCCGAGCGCGCGCCGATGACGACCTTCACTTTGCCGGTGAGGAGGTCGGTCCAATGAGACCAACGTTCTCGCGGTTTCATATTGCTGTGGAGCACCGCAATACGCTGCTTCAGACGTGCCTCGAACCGGTCTGTAAGCTGCGGAGTCAGGGCTATTTCGGGTACCATGACGAGCGCCGATTTTCCGAGTTTGAGCGCTTCGATAATCGCTTCAAGATACACCTCGGTTTTTCCGCTGCCAGTGACTCCATGAAGAAGAAACGATCTGAATTCACCGCTCTTCACATGGACGGTGATATCTCGAGCCGCCGTTTGTTGCTCGTCGGTCAGACTGTCCCATAACGAGTGCTCGCTCCATGTGGGAGCCTTCTCGGCAGGCTCTTCAAATGATGTCCGCTGGGTCACGACTCCTTTTTTGACGAGCGAAGAGATCGTAGCGGAGGAAGCATCGCAGTTATCTCTGACCTGTGATGATGGTATCCAAGTATCCAGAGAGGAGAGGTATTCGACGATGCGTATCTGAGATGCGCCGAGCTTCGGAATCTCTATCCCAGGAGTGATTCGAAGTAGAGGATCCGCGCGGCCGAAGGCGGGTGTGGGGATAGCAAGGTCTAAGATCTGCGAAAGAGGCTCTACATAGTATTTGGCCATCCACTCGAAGAATGCGAGGTGTTCGGCATCAAATCCCGGAATAGGCATGGAGGTCGTATCGATAGATTTGACCTTTATGTTTCGCTGCTCCATCTCGCGCAGCGATGTTTGTTCTCGCGCAGAGTCTACCGATACGACGAAGCCCGAGACGCTTCGCCGACCCAAAGGCACGGTGACGATACTGCCAACTGCTAGCGAGGGGGGCTGCAAAGCAGCGTACGAATACAGATACTCGCCCTCGAGTGGGGGAACGACCACAGTAGCGAGCTTCTGAGAAGCCTCCCTGTCAGAAGAGGGCTGCATCTGTGCGAAGGTGAGTTGAGACATATACATCGAACAGGGAGATTGCTGAACCGCCATTCTACTGCACTGATCGTGTTTTAATAAAGGCTCTTTACTCGAGCACCCGTCAAATCGCTGTTTTATTTGCTGCTCTCTAGAGCGCGGGTGCGTAACGATTCCGCGTCGGCAGCATCTTATTCTCTGGGCAATACTATGCTCGCAAGACACGTGCAGGCGGGCGAGTCTTCAAAGCTGGACACAATGTGCGCCCGACGGTTTACAGGTTGGAGACGAGATTCCTTTCGGTCTTGTTGCTACATGGGTCAATCATGAAACTTCCCAAGTTCCTCAAAGCGAGAGAGTCGCTGGTGGGGCTCGATATCGGTGTCAGTACCATCAAGGTCGTGGAACTGGCGCGTACCAGTATTGAGACCACATTGGTCACGCTCGGCGGAGCTCCAACTCCCGAGGGGGCATTCGAGGGGAGTATTGTCATCAATCCGAAACTTCTGGGGAGCGCGATAGCGGCTCTTTGGAAGGCTTCTCGTGTGCGGGCGGGAAGAGTTGCAATAGCAGTTCCCGGGACCAGCACATTCTCGAAACGTTTGCGGATGCCGCGCATGCCTCTTCGAGAGCTTTCGCATGCCATCAGAGCAGAGGCTGCACACTTTATTCCCGACGACGTCGCTGCAGTGAAGCTCGATTTTCATGTGCTTGGTCAGGCCGGTGAAAGAGACGTGGAGGTGCTGGTTGTGGCCGTGAAGGAGGAGGTGGTCGAAGGGTACCTAGCCGCAGCAGCCGAGGCCGGAATTGAAATTGTAGTCGTCGATGTCGATTACTTTGCTCTTCAAAATTGCTTCGAGGCGGGAGATGCGAGCGGATGTCGACGCACAGTGGGGCTGATCGACGTAGGATCGACCTTTTCTAGTATTAATATCTGTCGTGGCGGACATTCGATTTTCACCGGTGATATGTCGATTGGCGTAGGAGCGCTTTTTGAGGAGCTGTCTACTGAGCTGTCACTTACGTGGCAACAGGCCCGGGATGTTGCGTGCGCAGCTTCGGAGAAGGAGCGGGCTATTCCACAGGCACAGGCAATCATCGATGCTCGTCTCGAAGTCTTGGCGACCGAATGCAATCGGCAGTTGAGCTTTTATTGGAAGGCGGCCGGAACGGGCGATTCCATCGATCAGATCGTTTTATCGGGTGGAGGGGCTTGCGTGACGGGCCTTGCCGATAAGATCAGGGCCAAAACCGGCATTCCCACGGAAACGCTCGATCCTTTCAAAGGGGTCGCAATGGGGCCGGGAGTTGATCTTCGCGCCAGTGGACTCGAGTCTCCCCTGCTCGGTGTAGCTATGGGGCTTGCGCTTCGCGAGTCTGACGATCGCGATGTTGTCGAATACCTAGGGTGAGCCATGATAAGGATAAATCTTCTCGGCGATACACCTCGAATCAAGACGTATGTGCGACGAGATCTCTCTCTTTTTTGCGCCTCAATTCTGGTCCTTGTATGTGTTGCTATGCTCTGTCGCGTATGGCTTGCCAAGCATGTCGCAGAATTGCAACGGAGTGAAGAGAGTACCTCTCGCGAATTGGTATACATGAGGACTCTCGCGCAACGGGTAAGAACGCTCGAGAGTCAGGCGACTCAGGCTAGCCAGGAGCTGACTGCACTCGAAGCGCTGTTTCAGGCTAGGGAGGGAACGGTTCGAATCCTTGATTCACTCGTGAATGCGCTGCCAGACCGCGCCTGGTTGGTCGAGTTGCGCGAAACAGAGCAACGGATAAAGGTTTCCGGGCTGGCGCAGGACGGGGAGACGATCTCGAGTTTCGTCCGAGAACTCGAGAAGTCTGGGGCTCTGGCAGGAGTTGAGATAGACGTTGCACGAGAGAGCGTCCTTCATGGAGTGAAGCTTCAAGAATTCAGCATCGGCGCGCGGCGTGCGCATACCAAACCACTGCTCGCCGAGACTCAGCCGGATACTGCGAAAGACAAAGCCAAGAAGTAGTGAGCCACAAGGATGACAGACGGACGGAGCACATGAACACCTTAGTGGATAGATTGGCGGAGAGATCTCGCACACAGCGGGCGCTCATGGGCGTTGGTGGACTACTGGCCGTTGCTGCAGTGATGTGGCAATTCGTGGTCTCACCTTGCGTGAATGAGTACCACTCGTTGAATGCCACGGTGTTGAACAATGATCGTGAGATTCTCGTCGAGCAAAAAGTAGCGTCCAGGCTGGACAGGGCCAAAGTATCGCTTTCGGAGGTAGAGACACGGAGACGAGACGTGCGTTCACAGCTTGCGGAGAAATCTCAGGTTGACGACCTTTTGCGCGATATTTCTGCCAGCGCGCAGGACGCTGGTTTAGATCTCAAGCTCTTTCAGCGAAAAGAGGAGAGAGTTGGACGTTTTTATGCCGAAATTCCGGTTGCAGTGTCCGTGTCAGGCAGCTTCCACGACATAGTAAAGTTCTTCGACACGGTTAATCACCTTCCAGGGCTTGTCACGGTCGACCGAGTTTCGTTTTCCAGTCCGAAGGAGGTTGAGGATCGGACTATTGCCTACGTAGACCTCGTCGTGACCGCGCACCGACTCCTCACCGAGCAAGAGCGGCCCGCAGCAGCGCAAAAGAAGTAGAAGCCCCGAAGGGGCTTTTTCGAGACGGCGTTCTTAAGGAGTCCGCAGCAGGCAAGAAAATCGTCTTCACGAAGCGATGATGAACTCTTCAAGGGCCGAGGTGTGACGCTATGGAGGTGCTCACGCAAACATCGGTTTTTTATGGAGAGCATTCCCACCTTTTTGATTCCTTTGTTCTGCCGCCACCATCTCATTTTCGGAGAGCATGGATCACGAGCCGCGATGTTGAGTGGAGCAGTTTGGCGCGATCCTAATGTTTTTTCCGAGAGCTCGGGCGTGCAGAAACCAGCGAGTTTCGACACACGCCCCGCGAAATGGCTCTCGCGGGTTTTATCAACGAATGAGAAGCCCGCCGCAGTAGCAGCGACAGAACAGTGCGGCAGTAAGCATTCGACGTCGAAGTCTGCGGTGTGTGCATCGATGGAGATATTCTCATGAACTTCGCCACGCGTAGCAGACGAGCGGCCTTAGCGAGCCTGTTTTCTTTTGTCGCTTTTTCCAGTCCAGGCTGCATCGTCAAAAATTCCGTAGTCGATAGCGTCACAGTTCCTCCTGTGAACGGCGAGCTCTCGAGCTCCTTGCGGCCTTCGGGAGAGACGGATCTTCAAGCGCAGCTATCGCGTGAGATCGTCGACAAGGATGCAACCGGATTCGGCATCGCAGTGAAAGGTGGTAACGGTACCAATGTCGTCGCAATTGATGCGGGTGTCAGCGATGTCACATTTGAGGTTCATAAATTATCAGGTCCAGACCGAATCGTTATCGACATGCCTTCACAGCGTGTCTTCCCGACCGATAACGTGCCACTAAGCGATTTAGAGCTTCTCTCCGCTATTCGCGTAGGATCCCATCCAGGAAAGAGTCGCATCGTGGTGGATCTCAAAGAGGGCGCGGTAGTGTCGCACGAAGCGCACCTCGAGGACGGCAAGATTGTAGTGACACTGCAAGGAGCATCTTCTGAGCCAGCTCCGATAGCGCAGGGAGAAGAGTCTTCAGAGGTTTTGGCTCAGATGAAGCCAGAGGTGACAGAAGTTACAGAGGCTACAGAAATTGTCTCCGAGTCGGTAGCTGAAGTGAGCCTCGAGGAGTCCGCGATTGAGACTCAACCAGATGCTGTTTCCAGCGACGTAGAAGTGCAGAGTGCTTCGGTCGAGAGTAGCGCTTCGCTCGAGAGCTCTGAGCAGGATCTCGCTGTCGGGCAGGAGCAGGTAGAAGAGGCTCCAGAAGAACTCGCCCAGATGAAGCCAGAAGTTGTAGAGAGCAGCACCGAGCTCGACACTCAGAATACGGCAGCGGATGTTGTAAAAGTCGCAGAGAGCGTTCCAGTTGAGATGCCAGAGGCGCAACCAGTCGAATCGAACGAGACAAGCGTCGAAGAGT
>JBIIOE010000065.1:0-20100 GCA_044337105.1 Bdellovibrionota bacterium
GACAGTTCGGTCCCTATCTTCTGCGGTCGTAGGATATTTGAGAGGAGCTCTTTCTAGTACGAGAGGGCCGAAAGGGACGGACCGATGGTGTACCAGTTGTCACGCCAGTGGCACCGCTGGGTAGCTAAGTCCGGAATAGATAACCGCTGAAAGCATCTAAGTGGGAAGCTAGCCTCAAGATAAGATATCCCTGGGTCGTAAGACCCCTAAAGACATGTCAAAGACTATGACGTTGATAGGCCGGAGGTGTAAGCGTAGCAATACGTTCAGCTGACCGGTACTAATTTGTCGTGAGGCTTAACCTTTTTTCTTAAGGCGTTAAGCACAGTGTTGGAAGTTGCAACACACAGTGAGCAGCCAAACATTACGATGTTGGTTGCGCTCGAGAATACTGATTCGTAGCCAAGCTGGACATTGAGCCAGGAAGGTGCGATAGTTATTACACTCTCCGGAAAACAAGATATCGCTGAGGCGGTATCTGATTTTCTGGTGACTCTACCTGAGAGGTCACACCCGTTCCCATCCCGAACACGGTAGTTAAGCTCTCAAAGGCCGATGATACTGGGATCTCCCGGGAAAGTAGGTCGTTGCCAGATTTATAACCCCGGTAATGCGAAAGCATTACCGGGGTTTTCTTTTTGGGGCTTACTCAAAATTGCTGGTCGTTCCTCTGGAAATTCAGGGCTAGTCCAGTTAGGAACAGTAAGAAGGATGTAAAGCCACTGCCGTCGTGACGCTTCCGCTTTACCGTCATAAGTAGGTCACTCTGGATATGGAAAAGATCATTATAGGGACACGTGGCAGCGAGTTAGCACTCGCTCAGACCGAGATGGTTAAGCGTGCGCTCATAGCCGCCAACTCTGGGCTCATCATTGAAGTTAAAGTCATAAAGACCGAGGGAGATCGGAAACAGGAGACTCCGCTTGCGGCGCAGAGCGACAAGAAAGACTGGATCGTCGACCTGGAGCGAGCGCTCATACAACGGGAGATTGATCTCGCAGTTCATTCGGGAAAGGATGTTCCAGGAGAGCTAGAGGTCGGAACGTCTATTCGTTCGATCCTCAAGCGTGCGAATCCACGTGATGTGTTTATTGGTAGAATGATCGACGGGGGACAAAGGCTGCCCTTCAAGCACCTGCCTCCTCAGGCAGTCATTGGTACTGCTAGTCTCAGACGAAGAGCTTCCCTTCTTGCCTATCGGCGCGACTTGGAGCTGCGTGACCATCGGGGTAATGTTCCTACCCGTATTCAGAAACTTGATCGTTCACAAGATCTTTCTGGCATCGTTATAGCTGCTGCTGGGTTGGAGCGTCTCGGTCTCTGCGATGTGGAGAGGGAGGTCTTGGAGGATTCCGTAATTCTCCCTGCTATGAACCAAGGAGCGTTGATAGCCCAGGTCCGCACGGCTGATCAGCGGGTCGATGAGCTGATACATACAATTGTGGACCAGCAGACGGAAGCGGAGTTCGCTGCTGAGCGTGCTGTGTCGGATGTTCTGGGGGGAGATTGTCACTCTGCGATCTCTATTTTCGCACAGGTCCGGGACGATAGTATATCAGTAGAGGGTCGAGTGTTCTCAGTCGATGGTTCTCAAGTGGTGCAGTACAAAGTTGAGGGGCCGTGCGAAAAGGCTGCGGAGCTTGGCGCCACTGTAGGGCGGGAGCTGATCGCACGAGGAGCAGCAGCCGTTTTGCGCTAAATGACGGCGTGGATGTGAGAAGTCGGAGGAATCATGAAATGGCGTGGGCAGAGGCAGAGTGAAAATGTCATCGATCGTCGGGCTCGGGGTGTGACCCCAGGGCGCGCCGGGGCCGGTGGAGTAGGTGCTTTACTGGTCGTAGGATTTGCCATGTACCTGCTGGGTGCTGATCCTCAGACTATCGTTGCTACGCTACAGAACGAGCTTCAGCAAGGTGGTGCGAGTGCCCCAATGAGCCAGCCGCAGGCAGCGGTCTCTAAGTACGATAATGACGATACAAAAGGGCTCGTGAGCGCTACCCTTGCCAGCTTGGAGGATCATTGGAGTGACCTCTTCACACGCAACAATTCATCGTACCGCCCTGCTCCATTGGTTCTTTTTCGGGGCGGAACTTCAACAGGCTGTGGTTTTGGAGATACCGCTGCTGGTCCGTTCTATTGTCCCGCCGATCATACCGTCTATCTCGATCTCAACTTCATGGATGAGTTGATAAAACTTGGCGGGCGGGGTGACTTCGGCCTTGCATATGTGGTGGCTCACGAGGTGGGGCACCATGTTCAGACGTTGTTAGATCCTCATCGAATGCGTGCCCGTAAGGGCAATAAAGAGTCCGTTGCGACAGAGCTCCAAGCAGACTGTTATGCTGGGGTCTGGGCCCATTACGCCAACGCACAGCGCGACTTCCTTGAGCCGGGTGATATCGAAGAGGGGCTCAAGACGGCGGCAGCTGTAGGGGATGACCACATACAGCGGACTGTAACTGGACATGTGCGCCCTGAATCGTTTACTCACGGATCATCGGAACAACGCGTGCAAGCATTCAATGTCGGTTTTCGGACTGGGCGTGTTGAATCGTGCGCTTTTGGAGATTGAGGGTATTTCAATACTTCGTTTCTGGTCTGGTGAGCGGGCTGCCTACTAATGATTCCCCCGAATAAACGCATTTCCCCTGGCCTTCTCAGCTACGTATCGCTTCCCTTTTGTAAGTTGCGTCGTGCACTGTAGCTCCCTGCCGACTTAAAGCAGCGCGTCGCATGCATGGTTTGTGCTTATGCGATAAATCGGATAATATTTTGGCGACTTTTCGGTCCTTACTTCAACTTTGAGGTATTGGTAGTATCGCAAAAAAAGACTCCCAATGGCGCATTCTAAACGTAAAGACCTCGAATTGGCGCTCCGCGTCTTCCGTCTTTTGCGCGGCGAATGGCGGGATGTTGGTGTGGTGTTCACCTACGCTCTCGGCGTAGGGTTGTGCTCCCTCGCGATCCCAGTAGGTGTTCAATCGATCGTCAACACTGTGGCGTTCGGGGTAGTGCTTCAACCTCTTGTGGTCATCACTTCGTTGGTCGGAGGTGTGCTGCTCTTTTCGGGTGTTTTGAGGATTCTTCAGCTTTACGTGGTGGAGCTATTGCAGCGCCGACTCGTTGTGCGCCTCTCTCTCATGTTGGCACAGCGCATTCCGCACATGGAGTTCCAGCAATTCCGATCTAAATTTGGTCCAGAGTACGTGCTCCGATTCATGGAGGTTTTCTCGGCGCAGAAGATTCTGGCGACGCTTCTCCTCGATGGAGTAGCGCTCTTCTTTCAGGTTGTGGTCGGCCTTGTGCTTGTCTCGTTCTATCACCCCTTCTTCTTGGCGTTCGCTTTTCTATTGGCGGTGTGTTTCGTGATTTTGATCGTTCCGATGGGGATAGGCGGAATCCATAGTAGCATCAGAGCCTCGGACTCAAAGTATAACGTGATGACATGGCTGCAAGACCTGGCTCGGCTTCCGATTTTGTTCAAATCGAACAGAGGAGATGCTTTTGCGCTTGAGCGTGCAGATCAGCTTGTTGGAGAGTATCTGTTGTGGAGGGCGAGCTATTTCCGCGTGCTCATGCGTCAAATCATCTCTTCAATCGGGATTCAGGTGATCGCGAGTACTGCATTGCTTGGTCTCGGCGGCTGGTTGGTGATTCAACAGCAACTGACCCTTGGACAACTCGTAGCAGCAGAGCTCATTCTTGCGGTTGTTCTTTCTGGCGTCTCGAAGATGGGCACCTATCTCGATAAGTTTTATGATCTGTGCGCTTCGGTCGCCAAACTCGACTCGCTCCTGGATATCGAGCATGAAAGCCTTGCAGGATCGTTCTTCAGTCCGGGTGCAGAGCCGGCACCGTTGGAGATTTCAAATCTCACCGTCGGTTTCGAGACGGCCCTTGAGCCTCTTTTCCGCGGGCTCTCTTTGCGGCTCCTTCCCGGAGATAAAGTGGCAATCTGGGGTGCTAACGGTTCAGGAAAGAGCACTTTGGCGGATTGTATTTACCGTTTGGTGATCCCGAAGGCTGGCCGGGTGGAGATAGATGGCCACGATGTCCGCGAGATTCACCCACTCGAGCTGCGAAGTGAGGTCGCACTCGTGCGAGGTATACATGTTTTTCACGGGACAATTGAAGAGAATCTCACGCTCTCGTCCGGTGCGGTTTCGAATCACCGAATTCGAGAGGTTCTCGCGATGGTCGGCTTGGCCGAGGAGATCTTCGCATTGCCCGATGGGTTGAAGACGGTGTTGAAAGGGGCTTTCGGTCCTCTCTCTCGAGGGCAGGTCGAGCGTCTCATGATCGCTCGAGCAATTCTTTCCAACCCGCGATTGATAGTTATCGACGGCTCCCTCGATAGTG
Source organism: Bdellovibrionota bacterium (assembly GCA_044337105.1). Lineage (GTDB taxonomy): Bacteria > Bdellovibrionota_C > UBA2361 > UBA2361 > OMII01 > OMII01. The sequence continues at coordinate 4,360 of JBIIOE010000065.1, forward strand.
TTGACGAGGAGCAAATTAATCCGCTGCTCGCGGAGTTAACTGGCCCCAAGGCGCGCTGGTCTCTGCTCGTCCTTACCCATGATCGCGATGTAGCTGCACATTTTGAAAAGCGCTATGAGCTCAGGCGAGGGGTGCTAGAGCCGATGCTTAGAGGGGCACGTTGACGATGGCGAAGAGGCAGCTTCCAAAAACTATCGAGGATATCGATAGTAATGAATATGCAACGGTCGAGGAGCTGCTTCATACATCACGCACCTCCGTGGAGTCTCCCAAAGAGATCACGAGTGGTTATAGCTTCAGAGTCGCGGCCGCATTTATCCTCTTAGGTATGGTGGTCTTTCTGGTGGCGCTTGTGATGTTGCCATGGGTCCAAAACATTCAAGCAGCTGGCCGCGTAATTGCCTATTCTCCTGACGAGCGCCAGCAGACACTTACCTCACCCGTGGACGGAGTCATTCGCGAGTGGTTTGTGCTCGAGGGGACCCGTGTAAGTAAGGGATCTCCTATCGTCGATGTGGCTGATATTGATCCTGATATATTGAATCGGCTCGAGCGAGAGCGTCAGGCATCGCAGCTCAAGCTTGATGCTGCGCAAAACGCGGTAGATACCTCTCGCAAGAACCTTGATCGGCAGAAGACGTTGTTCAAGCAGGGATTAAGTTCTCAGCGCGCGGCGGAGCTGGCCGAGCTTGAGTATGCCAAGTACCTTTCGGATGTGTCATCTGCTTCTGCTGAGCTCGCTCGAATTGAAACACGGCTTGCTCGACAGGCATCTCAGTCAATTACGGCTCCTCGTGATGGTATCGTGCAGCGGATCTATGCTCCTCAAGGTGGTGTGATGGTCAAGGCGGGGCAGGATCTCGCTCTTATCGTTCCTGACACAGCGAGCCGCTCTGTGGAGCTTAAAATTAGTGGCAATGACGCACCGCTTCTCTCTGTCGGACGGAGCGTTCGTCTTCAGTTCGAAGGTTGGCCGGCGATTCAATTTGCTGGATGGCCCTCGGTAGCCATCGGAACGTTCGGTGGTGAGATCGCTGTAATCGATCCTGGAGCTGACGCTGACGGCAATGTTCGCATCATAGTTTTTCCAGACAAGGACTCGGAATGGCCTGACGCTCGTTATCTGCGCCAGGGTGTGAGGGTGGTTGGTTGGGTGCTACTTGATACGGTGAAGCTTGGTTGGGAGCTCTGGCGTCAGTTCAATGGCTTCCCGCCGACGCTTGTATCTGCACCGCCGGCAACACAGAAGAGCCCTGCGCAGGTCAAAAAGTGAGTCAGCGGGCCATGGAAGGTGTCAGACTCTTGAAGGGTGAGCGCATGGTCAGTGCTTTTTGCGCAGTACTCATAACTTTTGCCGTGCCTGTGGTGTCGGCCGCAGATGACGAAAAAAAGTCGCCGAATCAAACTGTTGGTCCTGTTCTTCAGCTCGATGAGGTAATTAAATCAACCCTTGAATACCACCCGGCACTTCATGGTGAGGTTGAAGAGCGCAGGGCTGCTGATGCGGATCTCCTCTCAGCACAGGGCGCCTTTGACCCCTCTATCAAAGGCGAGGGGATGAATTATGTCACTGGCGGTTACAGTGGCTCATATGGGGGTGCATTCGTCGAACAGCCCCTGCAACTCTACGGCAGCAGGATAACGGCGGGATATCGCGTTGGTGACGGAATATTCCCAACGTACGAAGATTGGTATGAGACCAATAATGGAGGCGAGGCGCACGCAGGTGTAGAGGTGCCTCTTTTGCGAGACGGCCCCACAGATAGGCGTAGGGTAAACATCTCGAAGTCCGAGGCAGGCCAACAGGTGGCCGATGCCATGGTAGAGCAGCGGCGGATAGACCTCGCTCGTTCGGCAGCGCTCTCCTATTGGGATTGGACCGCAGCGCGGCTCAAGATAAAGACATATCGCAGGCTTTTGGAGGTTGCTCTCGAGCGAGACCGACAAATTACAGAGCGCGTAAAGAAAGGAGACCTGCCAGAATTCGACAGGACTGACAATCAGCGCGCTGTGTTGCAGCGTCAAGCGCAGCTTCTTTCGGCCGAGCGAGCGTTGAAAAACTCGGAGTTTACGCTCGGGCTGTTTTATAGAGACAATTCTCGACAACCGCTTGATGTCTCGAGTCTTGGCACGGTTGATAAGATCCCGATGCCGCTTTTCGAGGTGCAGCGTTCTCCGGATGAGCCGATTGAGGAGGCGATGCGCGCGCGGCCAGAGTTCAAAGGCCTCGATGCCCAACGACAACAGAACGATTTTGAGCTCAAGCTCGCGAGGAATCAGATCCTCCCGCGACTCGACCTGCGTGTTTTTACAGCAAGGGATTATGGAGTGGGCGACCCAAAGCGAGAAGAGACAGAGTTGAAGGCGGGCGTGCGCTTTGAGATCCCTCTTCTCACTCGAACTCAGGAAGGTCGCATCGATTTTTACGAGGCCAAGCAACGCAGAATTGTCTTCACCGAAACATTCCTCAAGGAGCGTATTCGAGCAGATGTCCAGGATGTTCTCAATGCGCTTGAGATAGCGCGTAAGCGTGTCGCGGTTACCGCACAGGAGGTTCAAGCGGCTCGCAATTTGGCGGAGGGCGAACGTGCGCGCTTCGGGTTAGGTGATAGCAACCTCATCTTCGTAAACTTACGTGAACAGAATGCAGCGGATGCAGAGGTCCGAGAGATTGAGGCTCTGCAGGACTACCAGAAGGCGTTCGTAGTGTTCGAGGCAGCCTTAGCCAGAATCCACACGCGCGCCAAGTAGCTCGAGTTTTTGGCTGTGATGCGCTCAGTCTTGAGGATCTCCATCTTTCACCGACCACTCTCATCGACGTCGAATCTACTTTTAAATGCAGAAGTTCAAATCTGCTCGTTTTGCCTCGCTTCCCTAGAGCGCAGCAGGTCCGCCGCGATGCAGATGCGGGTCGGGAGGCGATAGGGTCGCGTGCAGCCGCTCGGCTTCGGGTCTTCGAATAAGAGGAGCGCCGAGTTCACCGAAGATGTGTCGCATGACATCATCGACGTTGGAAACGAACCGCACAGTGATCGACTGGAGGATGTCAGGGGGGATCGCTTCCAGGTCCCTTTCGTTTCGAGCAGGGATGAGCAGTTCTTCTACGCCCGATCTAATTGCGGCGAGGATCTTCTCTTTTATCCCTCCCACTGGAAGGCACTTACCTTGAAGGGTGATCTCACCAGTCATCGCTATTTTCGGATCTACCGGGATACCGAGCATCATCGATGCTACGGCGGTGAACATCGTTACTCCGGCGGACGGTCCATCCTTTGGAACGGCTCCACCAGGCACGTGGATGTGAATGTCCCTGTCCTTGTAGATGACCGCCTTTGCCAAATTCTCGAGTCGTGAGCGTGCAAGAGCGACGGCTATCTGTGAGGACTCCTTCATCACGTCACCGAGCTTTCCGGTCACAAATACTTTGCCGTCACCTGGAATGCTCGCGGCTTCGACGAAAAGGATCTCTCCCCCTACCGGGGTCCAGGCTAATCCCGTCACTACGCCAGGTATGCGTTCCGCGCTGAGCTCTTCGTACTCGAACCGAGGTGGTCCCAAGATAGCGTGAAGGTCCTGTGGGTGAATTGCTACTCGCTCGCCGGCGTGGCGAGCTACGCGAGACGCCGAATAGCGAGTTATGCGGGAGAGCTCGCGTTTGAGGGAGCGTACACCTGCTTCTCGAGTATACGTCTCGATGATCCTCATTAATGCATCGTCGGTCAGTTCTACTTGAGTATGTGACAACCCGTGCTCTTCAAGTTCACGTGGGAAGAGGTGGTCGCGGGCGATGTGAAACTTTTCGTCGGTTGTGTAACCGCTCATCTCGATTATCTCCATTCGATCAAGGAGTGGAGGAGGGATCGTTTCTTTCGTGTTGGCAGTCCCGATGAAGAAAATCTGAGAGAGATCGAAGGCAACATCGAGGTAGTGGTCGTGAAAATTGAAGTTCTGCTCTGGATCGAGGACCTCTAAGAGTGCACTCGATGGATCTCCGCCCCATCCGCGAGAGACTTTGTCGATCTCGTCCAAGACGAAAACAGGATCCTTGGCCTTCGATCGTCGGATCCCGTCGATGATTCTGCCGGGGAGTGCGCCGACATAGGTTCGTCGGTGCCCTCTGATGTCGGCATCGTCACGCACACCTCCTAGGCTGACACGTACGAAGGCTCGTCCGAGCGATTCGGCAATGCTCTTACCTAGGCTGGTTTTTCCGACACCTGGTGGGCCTACGAAGAGAAGGATGGAGCCGCGCTTCTCGGGTCGAAGCTTCATTACGGCTAGATGCTCGAGAATGCGCTTCTTGATCTCCTTGAGACCGTAGTGATCTCGGTTTAGGGTCTCCTCTGCATTGTTGAGATCGATCGCGGTAGTTTCACCGATTTTCCACGGCATCTCGCAAAGGAGGTCGAGGTAATTCCGAATCACATGAGATTCAGCGGATTGATCGCCCATGCGTTCGAGGCGCGACGCTTCGCGTAGAGCCACCTTGCGGGCTTCCTCGGGCATCTCTGCTTTCGCGATCCGTTCCCGGTAGTCCTCTGCCGATGGTCCTTCGCCCCCTTCGCCCAGTTCGTCTTGAATGGCCTTGAGTTGCTCTCTCAGTAGCACCTCGCGCTGTTTTTTGCTGAGGCTTTCGGAGAGGGTCTCTCGTATCTTGCTCTGGACTTTGAGCCCTTCTTTTCGTACGACGAGGAGTTCCAGAACGCGCAGGAGTCTATTTTTCAAAGATGTCGTCTCAAGGAGATCCTGTGCCTCAGCTCGTGTGAGGCTCATGTATTGCGCTACTTGATATGAAAGCTGTCCTGGGTCGAGGCTCTGTTTGAGCGCAGCAACAAGGCTACTGGTGTCAGTGGGGATCAGTTCAAGCGTTTCCTCGGCGAGGGTCTGAAGGCTATCGCGTAGAGAGTTCAACGTTCGTTCGTCCGTGTCTGTTCGGTCCGCGAGGGGGTTGCCTGATGCAACGATAAAGCTCTCGGCGTCGTGAATGTCGACTATCTGGAAGCGCTCGTGGGCTGTCAGTACGAGGTGAGTTGCTCCCTTGGTGGGGCGCGCCTCTTCGATCTTTGCGAGCACTCCGACCCTGGCAAGAGCAGCGCTACCGACATCGCGAGTGCCCTCCTCTTTGTGCGCTACGCACACGAGCCACCGGTCATCTCCCTGGGCTCGTTTGACGGCCGCATTCGTTCGGCCGCGTTTGATGAGAAGTGTGAATGTAGTGCCCGGAAACGCGACGAACTCGCCGGTGGGGACTACAGGTATGTTGTGATCGGGGAAGTTCATGCGTTACCTCGCTACTCTACCTACAGGTAGTGGTGAGGTAGGACAAAATCAAGAAAAAAACAGGGGAGGAGCTCCGAAGGATGAGCAGCGCGAGTGGCGCCCTGCGATGCAACGCGTAGTCGGAGGACTGATATAGGCATACGCGTTGTTGTTGGAGAAGGCGAGTTGATCGGTGCTGTGCAACACGATTAGTGCTTTTTGTGGTTGCGCCGTTTAGGCATTTTCCTGGTTCATCTCCCAGCCGAGGGCACGCAAGCGAGCGACACTGGCGGAATCGTCCTCACGCTCCTGATCAAGGGAATGCTGCAGGATCTCGCAGCGCTCAAGTAGGACGATGAATTTGGACGAGATGAGCTCGTTATTCGGTCCTGTATCCAGATTATTAGTTTCGTTTCCACCACTCATTTAATCCTCCTACAGCTTAGCAACTAACTCATTGAGGTCAGCCGCTGGGCTGTTTCGTTTGTAGCTAGCAAGTCTTTCCGCTACCTCATCCTGCGTCAGAATACGCGGAGGTTGCCTGAAAAGAGACTCCTTGGCACACATGAACCCTCTCCGTTGAGAGTCGTAGTGCAAGCCGATTCCTGCTGCATCTGCGATGATCGTAGTATCGCTCGTTAAACCCTTGGCAAAGAGTGTTTGAGCGGCGGTTTTGGCCTCAGCTAGTATCCCTAGCTCTGTATGAATCGAGGCGACCCAGGTATCCAAGGATTCCGTGATCTTGCTCTGTAGGTCTGCCAGCTCCTCGTTACTCAAGTGCGAAATGAATCTCTTCAGCGACTCTTGGTCATAGTTTATGACTCCTCCAAATGAAGCTTGTTGGAAAACTCTCCCTTCGGAATCTAATTTGAGCCCATTGCTAAGATCTATTTCTCTCATCGGGACACCTGCCTTCTTCGCGAGCTCGACAGCTTTGGTAAACTCCCCGTTCGTTCCCAAGTCCAGCATGTCTCTGGCTAGCGTTGCTATCTGCTGTTCACGCGTGATCTCTTGCTCTAAGCAACTCTTTGCCTCGAGCAGACTCTTCAGTGCAGCAGCCGGATCGAAAAGGGAGACTACTTCCGCTACATTAGAGCTGTTGACCTTAGTTATGCTTGGAGGGTCGAACAAGGCTACCTTTCGCAGGAAGAGCTCCCCAGTCTTCAGATCGATATGCAGGTTAGCCCCTCGGGAATCATGGCTCAAAAGATTCAGTAGGGTTCGTTCGTTCCTATCTGCAAACAAAGCGGCGTTCTGTGTTGCTAGGTTTTTAATCGCCTGCAGCGTATCAAGCGCGTTGTGCTTGGTTTGTTCAGTAGGTTTGAATGTGGCGGTTGATCCGGCTGACAGGCTCATAGCTCTAGCTCCCTTGTTGGTCTTGCAGTCTAGACAGCAGTGTTATGGAATACGAGGCAAGAAGCGTCTCATATGAGCTTAATCTCCTGTAATTATTGATGTGGCGGATGGGATGTTGGCTTTGGAAGAGCGAGGCTTCCCAGCAGCAGGGGAATCTGGGGGATAAGGAAGGGGTGAGGTTTATGGGATGAGCAAGGTGAGCGTTGACCTGTGGTGCAACGCTCACCCGTAGAAGTTACATAGCGGGGAGGGTAGCTGTGAGAGAGCGCAAGAACGTAACGATGTCCTTGGTCTCTTCGTCGCTTAGATTCTTACCGAGCTGATACTCACCCATGATCTTGACGGCCTCTTCGAGGGTCTTGACGCGGCCATCATGGAAGTACGGTCCGGTCTTTTCGACGTTCCGGAGCGAGGGGACCTTGAAGAAGTATTTGTCAGCTTCGTTCTTGGTGTGCTCGAAGCGACCGAGATCTTTGCTCGGATAGGGTTTTACCAGGCCCAGCTTCTGATACATCAGGCCGCCGACTGTCGCTCCATTGTGGCAAGCGATACACCCTGATTGAACGAAGGTCTTTGCTCCTTTGATCTCTTCTGCAGTGAGGGCGTCTTCCTTCCCTTTGAGGTACTCGTCGAAGCGAGATGGGGTAAGGAGCGTACGCTCGAAGGCGCCTATCGCTTTCCCTACATTGGTATAAGTGACGGGATCGCTCTCGCTAGGAAATGCCGACTTGAATTCGGCGACTGTCACAGGGTCTGCCTTTAGGCGCTCGAGTACCTGCGCTTCGGAGGCCATCGCCATCTCGGCAGGGTTGAGGATGGGCCCTAGAGCTTGCTGCTCAACAGTACCGGCACGGCCGTCCCAAAATTGAGCGATGTGAAGGGCCGCGTTGTATACCGTCGGGGAGTTGCGGTTTCCGCGTTTTCCCTTGTGACCGACCGACGTTGCATCGTTGTCGACACCGTACGTCTCCAGGTTGTGACAGGAGTTGCATGAGATCGTCTTGTCTTGAGAGAAGCGGGTGTCGCTGAACAGCTTTTTACCGAGAGCAACCTTTTCAGGGGTAATTGGATTCTCGGGGGAGTCGACCGAGGTGGGGAGGGGGGAGAAAGCTGCTTTCCATGCGTTGTCATCGGCCTGAGCCTGTGAGCTGCAGAGGAGCATGCTCGCTAGTGCAGAGGAAAAGAGGATCTTTTTCATACGTTCGGTTTCTCCAGTTACGACATTTTTCGGGATGTCTCCATCATACTGACTCGGGGAGGAAAGGCAAACAGGGGCTTTTGGTCGGGACATGGTATTGAAAGGAGGTGTTAAACGCTCTGGTGGAGCCCCTACGAGGATGCAATGTAGTTCTTATGCCACGATACGCAGTGGGTGCGGTGGCGCTGGAAGTATGTGCGGCGGTAGTACACTTCTATGGTGTCGATTCGATACGCCTTGATTCCAAATCTCCGGCAGAAGGGGCCGTTTTGACGCATAAAGGCGCGCGCTAGCGCCGACAAATGGGCTGTCTTTTTGGTCGTTACGGCCTGACGAGCCGGAAAGGTATGCATGAGGGACTCGTGGCGTGTCTTTACTTCGACGACCACAAGGGTTCGCGTGTCGAGTGCGATGATGTCCGCTTCGAGGTTGCCGGCCAGCCAGTTTTGTCTCAGCACAAGAGCACCCCCTCGCCGGATGTGTAGTGCGGCGACACGTTCGCCCCACTGGCCGGTCTGGCCATATCCTAGGCTGACAAGAAATTCCGCCTTTAGCGAATAGATCTGGGAGCGCAGAGCGCCAAGTCGAGCTCCTGGAATTCGACAGAGGGCGCGCAATCGCTTCGCGAGTCGAGCTGTGACGGAACGGGTACGCATACTCCTGCAAAGGTCCTTCGATGAGCCCGAGAAGGTCCCAACTCAAGCAATGCTCGGCGGTGCGCGGCGGTCGGGTATCCGGAGTGCTTTTCGAGGCCGTATCCCGGATATCGCTCGCCGAGCTTGCGCATGAGCCGATCTCGCCACACTTTAGCTATGATCGACGCTGCAGATATCTGTACGTGCAAGGCATCCCCTCCGACCACGGTGCGCTGAGGTAGCGAGCACTGGATCGGTTGATTGCCGTCGATGAGCACGAGGTCCGCTTCGACCCGATGTACTGCAAGTCGCATCGCGAGCTTGGTGGCTTGCAAGATGTTGAGAGCTTCAATTCTCCGCGGCCCAACAGCCACAACTGACCAGGAGCACGCGGTGCTGGTTATATAATCGAATAATCTCTCCCGTTGTTGCGCGGAGAGCGCCTTGGAATCCTTTATTCTCGGATCTTCGAAGCTTTCGTCGAACACTGCTGCGGCGGCAACGACCGGGCCTGCCAATGGGCCTCTGCCAGCTTCATCCACTCCACAAATCAGCATCGCTTACTCCTAACGTGTCGAGACTGGGCGCGTGGCGCCCGTCGACCCTCTCTGTATCACTTCGTTTAGTGGCTGGGAATGTCCATTCCAACGCACACTCCGGCTGTTCCGCCGTTCTCTGGTGCTACTTCACTAACTTGCGCCAACCGATCAATGCGGCTACGTTTATTTAGACAGAGCGGGGTTTTGTCTTGCTTCCCTTAAAGGCTTGCTTGAGAGGGCTTGCTCGATAGGCTTACGGTAGAGCTGGCTTTGAGGAGGTTAATGTATGGATATTTATCGTTTTTTTCATCCGCATCACAATCCTCGTTTAATAAACACGGCGCTTCGGTATACGGAGCTGAGCGAACTGCTCCAAGCGGCTACGGAATTGCGTAAGGCGCTCGAGCGTTCTCAGCAGCGCACCTCTCGACGCCCAACGCCACCTATACTTCCCGACCACTTCACTGATGTTATAAAGGCAGCGCGCTTCATCGAGGCGTCCATGCAGACTTTGAGTGAGGTTCACCCGGGTGATTCTCATCAAGAGCTCAAGGAGCTCGTCGCTGAACGCTCCTCGTGCTCTGGATGGGAGGCATGGACCCGGAATGTGCAGATGAGTGTAGGCGAAGGCAAGTGAGCGCAGTTCGGAATTGAGGTGATATGCCACGTAGTAAGAAACCAGCCCCGTCCAGTAGTCGTCGTACCGGAGTTCGAACTAAGCAGAGACGGCGGACGGAGGAGCAGCAAAGCACTCCTGCACGCGTGATAGGCAGGGGGAGTCGAGGGGAGCGGCGTAAGCACCTCGACGAGCGACTGAGGCTCCTCTATCAACGAGCGATGTTGATCGAGAACGAGTTGCGTAAGCTCGACGAAGACCGTTTTTACCGTGTCTGTATCTTTGGTAGTGCGCGGATCAAGCCTGATACTAAGCAGTACGCCGATTGCTTTGCGCTCGCGCGCTATTTTGGATGGGAAGGGATCGACGTTCTCACCGGCGGAGGGCCGGGTCTGATGGAGGCCGCCAACAAGGGAGCCCTCCTTGGTCGCGAAGAGAAACAATCGAAGAGCCTTTCATATGGGCTCTCGATCCAGCTCGAATTCGAGCCCGAGCCGAATCGGCACCTTGACATCAAGCGCCATCATCACAAGTTTTCCTCGCGATTGGATGACTTTATCCGCTTGTCGCACTCGGTCGTGTGCACGCCAGGCGGTATAGGAACGCTGCTCGAGTTTTTCTTCGTGTGGCAACTTATTCAGGTCAAGCACGCGACGCCACGACCGATTGTGCTTCTGGAGCGAGCATTCTGGGAGGGGATCATCGACTGGCTGAAAGCGGTGCCTCTGCAACGTGGGCTCGTGGGGGAGAAGGACTTTGGGGTGATTCACATCGTTGATACCCCAGAGGAGGTGTTTGAGATTATCTCGGCGCATCATCGAGAGTTCAGAGCGAAGGCTGGTAAGGTCGAAGAGCCGGCTTAACAGGCAGCAAAAGAGAAGGCTCTTCGTGGAATCGAGTGGGTTCCGATGACTGCTGATGGGGCATAACCCATCGTTTTGAGTGATAAATCGCGTATTTCCGCGTGAACGTGCTCGTAAACGTGAACGTGAACGTACCCAATCTAGCAACTTTCTGCCCCGGCGATCGATCTCTAGTAGTATGCTTGATTATGAAAGATTAGATGTCTACCGCATAGCTCTGGAGTTCGTCGTCACTACTGTTGACGATTAGAGACCGGCTACCCAGGGGAAACGGAGAACTCCAAGATCAGTTTAAACGCGCATCTTTTTCGATTGTGCTCAACATCGCCGAAGGTGCTGGCAAGCTCAAACAAGCCGATAAACGGCGCTATTTCTCAATAGCCCGAGGGTCCGTCATGGAATGTGGTGCCATCTTTGATTTGTTCAACGCTCTTAGCCACCTCTCCCCCGACGAGTATCGCGCCGGAAAGCTTTTGCTTACACGGATTGGTACCATGCTTTCTAAACTTTGCCTTCAGGGCGTGTGACCACACTTCTTCGGGTACGTTCACGTTCACGTTCACGTGCACGTGCATGTTCACGTCCGGAAACGCCAATTCTCCCCACTCGATTCCACGAAGAGCCAAAGAGAATTTCCCCGCAATCTGCTGAGCGCTGTTTTCTGAGCTAGCGCTCTCTATTTTCGGCGGCGCTACGAATGGCTTCTAGGAACTTCTGACGAATCGCCTCGCGACGCTCCTCTGCGTCCTGATACTGCTCGGGATCTGATTCGGGCGAGGGCTGATAGCTTTCTGGTGCAGTGCTATTCTCCCCCGACTCTTTTGAGCTGGCCCCTTGGAGTAACGTGAACAGATTCCCCGTTTGCGCTGGCCGCGCAGTGGTTGGTGCTGCGGCTGGTGGCGCTCCCTCGTAGTCATCTTGTGGGCTGCTAAGGATCCCGCGAGCAGTCTGAAGGAGGGATACTCGAATTACGTCAGGATACTCATCGAGTACCAGCTTCGGTTGGGGCTGCTGTGCTAGCTCGATACCCGAAGCGACTGTGGTCGGGCTCGTTGCCGAGCTGACGTTCGATGGATCCGTCTTGGAATTGTCGAGTTTCGAATTCCTATCGAGAGAGTCAGGGGCAGGAGTGGAACTCTGATTCGTTGGGGTCGTCTGATTTGAGGTCGCCGACTCGATTGTGGTCGGCGCTAGGGCTGCCGTCTGCGAGAGAGGCTCGGGCTGTCGTGTCATGTAGAGCGCCCCCACTGCAGCGATGCTGAGCCCTCCGAGTGTCGTGAGTAGCGCTGCTGAGAAGGGAAAGCGGGACGCGACTGCGCGTGTGCCTGGGGGTGCTTCGAACGCGCCCTCTCGGGCGAAGGTGGTGGTGCCGATCGCTGCAGAGGCTATGGCGTGAGCAGAGGTGCTCGATTTGGTATCGGATGAAGCGCCAGATTCTGTGTGCTCTAGCAGTTGCCGCACCTTCTCCTCGTCGCCCAGCATCTCTCGGAGCTGTTTTACGAAGTTGGCGTTATTTGAATCCTGAGTGCGGAAGCCGATGGTGCGCTGTGCAGTCTGGCCAACCTCGATACGCGCAATAGATTCGTTGTCGATCCAGCACTCGGGTCTGTGTGAAAGGCTCGTGACCACTACCATGCCCTTTCGAGACCGCGCGAAGGAGAGTAAGAGCTCTGCGAATCGCTCACGCCACGTCGTTGCTATCGGCTCGAAAGGTTCGTTGGCTATGAGGATTTTGTCTGGAGAGTTCGTCGCGGAGATCAGCCGAATTCTGCGCTCCTCATCCTGCGGTAAGTTATCACACAGGGCGTCTCCGACATGCGCAAGGCCGTACGAGATCAGGATCCCCTCGATGGAGCCTTCGAGGAAGCCTGAATGGTGGAGGAACTCCCGAACGCTCATCCCGTGATGTGGAGCCGGCTCTCCAAACCCTACGAGGTTGTGGTTATCCGAAACGAAATCGCTGCCATCTAGGGATATTGAAAATCGCTCGCGACCCGCCGATCCCGTGAGCGCTCGCTGGTAGGGGCGAATCTCGCTCGGTGAGGCGCCACGGAATACCGATACCTGACCCGCGTGGCAGGTTACCAGGTTCAGAAGCTCACCGGAGTTGGAGAGTAATTTGATTTGAAGCTTCTTGAGCATCAGAGTGCCTACAACAGCAGATCGTCATATGATTATCGGATTGTACGAAGGATTGCATGAGAGGAACATTCTTACCCACCCCGCTTGTAGGCAGCCAGCCACTGAAGAACAGCTTTGGCCCATGCGTCGTAGCTGCCGTGTTTCGCCAGGCGCCCCTTGCCGACTGTCTGGTCTAAGCTGCTTGAGTTGTAGTTCCCGGACGAGATGGCCCGTAGTTCGTTCCTTAGGCTGGTTACCGCCTCTGTGGATTCACAATCCAAGAACGTCTGGGCGGCTCGCTGGTCGTCTCCCGAGCCTGCGGCATAGACCGTCATGAATTGCTTTATATTGGGAAAGAACCGATTGCCTCCCCCATTTCCCTGGTAGTTGTCCATACATGTATCTTCCTGTGCTGAGGGGAGTATCGGCAGGCTATTAAAAAGAGAGCCTTTTTATTTCGATATCTTCAGGAATCTCGCCACACACCGGCCTGGAGAAGCTCAAGCGGTCGTAGACTCCGGACTTTTCGAGTGCGCGAGTTGCGTTACTTCGAGTTCCTTTGCGTATCGTAACGAGGCCGTAAGTATCTGATCCGCAGACTAATGTGTCGATTCCTCGGGGGCCTTTACGAGGTGGAGTTAAAACCCTTATTCCCGGGCGCATTTCAGCGCCCTGTCCAAAGACGAAAGCGCTGTATTTAATCCGATGTTTATTGAACCCCAGTAGTCTATCGAGCTGTCGCGAGAGTGGCGGTTGCTGCCATTCTATCGTTCCGTGACACCAGTCGTCGGCAGAGCTAGTCAGCATCGGGCAATCGTCCCGTCGGTGGCACGGAAAGAGAGGGCTTAGGTCCGGTCGTTCGCGCAGGATGCGGTCGCGGATAGCCATCAATCGACGCGTGTGTTCCTGCTGCCCGGGTTCCATGAGTAAAAGAGAGCCTCGTGGAGCGAGATGCGCGAGGAAGGTGTCGATGGTTTTTGATTGCTGAGCTTCGTCGAGCTCTGCGAGGACATTAGAGGCAACGATAAGGTCGTACTTTTCGTCCGGGATGTCAGAAAGGATCGAGAGTTCTGTTAGTCGCCCACGCACCTGGGGTGCGCTCAAGAGAGTCTTGGCAACGTCTCGCATATGCGGTGACGAGTCGACGCAGGTCAATTTTATCGGCAGGTTCGATTGGAGCACGAGGGCTAGAGAGGCAGTAGCGGGACCGCAGCCGAAGTCGAGTACCCGTAGTGGTGAGGGTAGATCCTCCAGGATGGGGAGTAGGAGCTCTATCTTCGCTGCATTTATGGGGAGGTAGTAGAGTGCGTAGGCCTTGGCCTCTACCTCTCGCGATACTGCGGCCGATAGGCGCTCTCCGACGGCGTGGTTCGTATATGATGAGGAGAGGCGTTGTAAGGCCGACACGTAAACAGCAAGCTCTTTGTGGCCTACGTCACCGAGTTGGTATTGGCGCCATCCCTCATCAGAGAGGATTAGTTGAGCGGCATGAGCCTCTATGGTGCTCGCAGTGGTCATATGCGGGGTGCCCGGTATGCAGAAAATGAACGACTGGCCGTGGGAAAGGTGCGCTAGAGGGCGCTGCCAATCCGCAACGGCGATAGTATACACCTTACCCTGAGCATCATAGAATGGCCACTTGGGTTCACGGGAACGCTCACGTGTGCGACACTAGTGAGCGGACAACTCGGGGTAAAGGTGCACACATGAAAAGTAAGATCCGGACACGTGAAGAGGTCGTACAGATATGCTGCGAGCAGCGTGGTATTGGCAAGCGCATCGGCCTCACCTCGGGTGCTTTCGACGTGCTGCATGCCGGTCATGTGGAGTATCTCGAGTATGCGCGCACCTTGGTCGACGTGCTTGTGGTCGCGGTCAATTCGGATGAGTCGGTTCGAAGCTATAAGAGCCCCGGTAGGCCAATCAATGGCGAGAGGGAGCGGGCCGAAGTTATTGCTGGCTTGCAGTCGGTTGATCACGTGTTCGTGTTCTCCGAGAGAAATAACAACCTGAACGTCGAGCTGCTCAAGCCAGATGTGTACATAAAGGCCGGAGACTATACAGCAGAGTCGTTGTCATCGCGCGGCATTGTAGAGTCCTACGGCGGCAGGGTTGAGATCGTTCCGTTCAAAGCAGGGTTTTCGACTACCGGAGTTATTGAGAAGATCGCTGCCTTGTCGAGGACCGAGGAAGGCGAGCAGATCGTTTATGAGCGACGGCCGGCGGTGTTCGTCGATCGAGATGGCACGGTGAATGAGCACATCGAATACCTGAGTGATCCGGCGCAATTCAGGGAGATTCCGGGTAGCTTTGCCGCGCTCAAGTCGATTCGTGATCTGGGGTTCCGTATCGTCATAGTCACGAATCAGCCGGGGATAGGGCTCGGGTACTTTTCGAAGGAGGACTTCTTCGTTGTCAATCGCGAGATGATGCGGCAGGCTTCGTCAATCGGATGCTTCATCGATAAGGTGTATTTTTGTCCGCATTCCAAGGGCGACAGCTGTCAGTGCCGGAAGCCAAACCCGTATTTCATCGAGCGCGCTGTGCGGGAGCTGAACGTAGATCTTTCGAAGAGTTTCGTCATCGGAGATATGACGTCTGATATTCAACTCGGCAAAAATGCCGGATGTCGTTCTGTTCTGGTGAAGACAGGTCGAGGCGGAGAGGATCGTTTGTACGACGTCAGGCCGGATTACGTAGTTTCGGATCTCCGCGAGGTTGTTTCATTGGCAGCCGAGGTGATGAAAGCTGCGGATCTTGTGCCCCAAAAATGACGAGGCTCGCCTCATCGAATCATGAGCACTATTCTTCGGCATAAAACCGGGAGTTCGACTCGATATCGGTAGCTTGTTTTAGTGGCTCATCGCGTTTTAGAGTGGGTGATAGCGAGCTTGGAGATAGCGTAAACCCTTGTTTTGACCTATAAATCGCGCCTTTCCACGTGAACGTGCTCGTGCACGTAAACGTGAACGTACCCGAAAAAGCAACTTTTTCCGCTCCCGCCCGAAATAGAGCAGTATGCTCGACTATGAAAAACTAGACGTCGACCGAATAGCGCTCGAGTTCGTCATCACTACGATTGAGATTCGTGGTCGTCTTCCTAGAGGAAGCGCGGCAAAGCCTACCCCATAGTCTCACTTTTGAAATAACCACG
>JBIIOE010000163.1:0-6118 GCA_044337105.1 Bdellovibrionota bacterium
CAATCTTCAAGGCCTATGCCGGGGATCTTTCCGGGTCCTTGTGAATTTGAAGGTTCTTGATGCTGCCGGGGAGGACGGTTCCGGTGCAGGATGATGAGCAGGAGGAGGTACTACCGTTAGTGCGGATCTCTTCGATTGCGAATCGTCTACGGCACCGCATCGTCTCCGATCAATATCGAGGTAATCTGCCGTTGGAAACGTCGGCCCTAGCTACCTAGCTGGATCGGAGGGCGGGGTAAGCGTTGCAGTCCAGTCCTGCGGGTCCTGTCGAAGAATAGACGCGTACAGTAGCTCCTCTACGAATTCAATCCTATCTCGATTCCCTAGACGAAGATCCTGAAATGCGTATCTCAGGACATTATTCATTCGATGGCGAATGCCATGCTCTTCCGCAGGCCAATATCTGGGGTTAACTTCTGCAAGGAGAGCCCCCTTTATGGCTTCGAGCGCCTTTGCTAGCTCCTTCGCGTCCTTAAATCCTGGCTTGAAATTACAACGCTCACTGTCACCAGGCTGACCAATAATATTCATGAGATATTGAATAGCATGGCGATACGCAGCTGGCTTGCGATCTGAACCCGCCCACTTCTGCTCGGCATTCTTCATCGCATCCCCTAAAAATTGCGCCAATTTGGGGCTGAGGGAGAGATAGCTCCGTTCCTGGGTTGCTTCATCGTGCCTGTGCGAACCTCTCGGGCCTTGATTGCTGTTCACCTGTTCGACCATCTCAATCCTCGTAATTGCACATCCAACCGGGAGCCCTGTGCTAATCTCTTTAGGGAGACCGACCCGGCTTTAAGCGTCTTTTTATCGTTCTGGATAGTGACCCTATCCCGATCCTGAGTCAATCTTTGTGGCGCGGCACTGAGGAGGCTTACCCCCTGCAACAACGCTGAAATGCGATACGGCTAATCAGAAGGAAGCTCTGTGTATCGCTAGCGAACCAGAACGTACCGGAACGAGCTAGTGCAGACTGGTGGCGTGGCTCTACTAGTTGGGTCTACTGGTGTGGAGTTACTACCTCCAATACGCTCCTCTGAAATCTATCGTGAGGAGCTACTCCGCTCGAGGATGAGAGCGGACCCCTGCGTTATTCCTCAACAAGTTAGATTGTTTCACGAGTAGCCCCGGTGCAGAGCAAACGGTGCAGGGCCAGATAGACGCTCCATGAGAGGCGTCAAAATACCGGCGTGAATTCATTATTCGACAGAGGGCCTTAATCATACCTCGCCGAAGCTGTGGCTCCTCAATCCGAGAGGATCAAGGAGTCGAGGAAGTCGAGCGTCGCCTTCACATTACTCTCCGAAAGCCGCTGATTAATGCTGCGAACGTGCACGAGCGCGGGTTGGGTAAGTGCGTATCGAACCCCCGAATCGGTACGCGTTGCTACGACCGCGCCTCTCCTCACCAGGTCTCCTAGTACGGAGGGCAAGAGCCTTACAAACGCTTCGTTATTGTCCCGCGAGTCGATCCAATCAATCAGTTTCCCGAGTGTCACGGGCCCTTTCGTTTTTAGCGGCGACTTCAAGAGCAAGCTCACACACAATATCTTGGCATCCCGCTTCTCGGTTGACTCCCGCGCTGAGTGCCAGTCTTCAAGTATGTCCTCGGGAAGCACACCTGCTAACTCGGGGGTGCGGCTGAGGATCTCGCGTAGCTTGACGATCGTTCCGCTCTCTAACTGCCGGACACGCTCTCTGCTTAGCTCCAGGACATCTCCCAACTCTCGAAGGGTCATTCCTTCCCCCTCACCGAGACCCAATCGTTCCCAGACAATCCGTTGCTCCCGCTCCTTGAGGCGGTTTGCGATGATTGAGCGTAGCATCTCCTTGAGCACCGGTTCGCCCTCTTTGTCGTCAAGGGATTGTTCGTGCGCCGTCGCCTCAATGGTTTCCGGGACATCGGTCTGTGTGTACCGAGTAGAGAGCTGCTGCTCTTTTTGCAGATAACCCCAGAACTCCTTTTTCAGCGCCCCTGTCGCATAGGTGCTAAACTTGAAACCTCTGTTGACTTCAAATCTATCGATCAATCGAAAAAGTACCGGAACGCCCTCTGATACGAGATCTTCAAGGGGGTGTTGAGGCCTCACATACCTCTTTGCCACACTCACTATGAGGCGGGTATTTGCCTCGAATATCGTTCTCCGGTCAGCCTCAGCAGCGGTAGCGAGGCTCTCGAACCCAATCAGGTCGGCATCAGGAGGTGTGGCGCCTCTGAAGCTTTGTTGAAGGTTGTGTTGTTTGAGCCTGAGGAAATTGTATCTCAAAAACAGCCCCTCCTCCTGCTCGGCAGTTAGCAGCGGAACCTGTGGAAGAGGTATCGCACCGGTATACTCAGATGTAACGGCTCTTGCACGAGCAGGATGCTTTGTCGACTCACTCGACATATCCGGACCGAGGAGGATCGCCTCATGCTCAGCGGGATCGTGATACCTGGAGTGGTCTCTATATGAGACGGGAACCCTAAAGAGTGTCCGGGCATGAGAAAGGGGGTCTTGGCTAATGCCAGCGGCCTGCGAGGCTGGTGGCATACTCAATACCTCCGCGTCATCTCCTGCGGGAGCTCTGGAAGGGCTAGTGGTTACCTCGCTCATTGCTGAATGTTATCCGCCTTCCGTGCGCTAAACAAATCGATATGGGAGGCGGTCTCATAGGCCATTTTTCGGTAGCGATTGCTCTTAAACGACCTATTCCCAAAGCTGCAAGGCTGGCTCTGTAGCGTAGCCCGAACTGACCCCACCCAGACTGAGGTTTGGTGTATACAACACGGATGTCTTCAGGTGCCATCCCTGAAAGCCACTCGCTCGGCTGCGCAGCTAAACCACTCAATATGCTGTAAATACGCACGAATATACCTTTCTACGATCGCCTTCGGTTTGAGCTTTTCCTGGAAACTTTTCACTCCTGACTGCCCTTTGACTAGTGTACTGCTTCGCCGGGAAACGAACATTTGACGACCTGAAATGAGCTACTACCCTCGTGTCAAAAAGACAGGAGGATAGAGATGATCAAGGGAAAAAGGAGGAGTAGTACTACACCGGTGAACAGAAAGTATCGTTCTTTAAACGGCACCTAGAAGAGCGAGAAGGTGTGTCGGAGATCTGTGATGCGCTCAAGCTACCCCCGACACTCTTTTACGACTGGCAGCGGCGGTTCTTCGACAACGGGGTAAGGCATTTGAGTCTGCGGAGAATCAGGTGTCCAAGTGGCTTCGGCGCAAGCTATGGGCTCTTGAGAGAGAGAGAGAGAGAGAGCTGATGCGCCACCATGTAGCGCCTCAGAAACGCTCAGAATCTCTTGTGCATGTGGGCATCCGCACCCGTTTTCATCCTCGCAAATCCCTGCTCACCCTCCTCACCCGGCCAATTTGACTGCCCGCAGGGCATGTATAAGATACCGAGGCGTGCATCGCAGTGCGCCCCCATCCTCGGAGGCAGCAGCGAGACTAACGAATCTTTAGGTTGGCCGGAGAAAACATGCGGAAGAGTTTTCTGTCTTTGGTGAAAATACTCGTGGCTCTAGCTGTGTTCCTGCCCGCGTTGAAGCCCGCGCACGCAGATTCGGGTGAGTATGTGTTCATCTTAAAGGGGCGCGGAAACGTGTTCTGGAAGGTGATGCGCGATGGAATTCAGGATACCGCCTCCTCAAGCGGAATGTCTGCGGTCATTCTTCACACAGACGATGACCAAACACCTGAGGCCCAACTCAACATCTGCTCGACATCGATCGCTCGACAGCCTCGAATGATAGTGCTCGGTGCAGCCACCAAGAATGTGGGAATTGAGTGTTTCAGAAAGGCGGCGGCTGCGGGGATTAAGGTAGCGGACGTTGATGGAAATGTTTCAGTGCAGGAGGCGCGAGAGGCCGGCATCGAACTTGCGTTCAGTGTGACCTCAGATAATGTTGCCATAGGGCGACGAGCAGCCGAGTACCTTGCAACGCTCAAGCGCTCTGAGGCTCCGAGCGTGCTCGTCATTCGAGGCCTCCCAGGAAATATCGTCAGTGAGCAACGCGCCCGTGGATTTCTCGAGCGCCTCAAAGAGCAGCTACCTGCAGCTCGTATCGTAGGGACTCCAACAGCCGACTGGGATCGAATGAAGGCGATGAACACAACCCTCGACTTCACACAACGTGAGGCCGACCTCGACTTCATATTTTCAGTAAGCGATGTGATGACTACCGGTGTGGTCGAAGCTCTCAAGATTGCTAAAAAGGGTCACTCGTGCCGGATTCTGAGTGTTGACGGCATGGCAGATGCGCGTAAAGCGATTCTGGATGGCGGCATCGCTGCTGATGTGGCTCAGCTACCATACCTTATGGGAAAGCGCGCAATAGAACTAGCGCGCAAAGCATCGCAGGAGACACTTGTAGGAGTTACCGAACACACCGCCATCCCGCTTCTTACAAAAGAGATCCTTGAGCGCGGAGAGCATCCGGACCTTGCCTACCTCAAATAGGTTTCCTGTATAGCGACACTTATTCCGGGTCCACATTCATTGCTCGGAACGGAGCATGCCATGGCGTAGGTTGATGAAGACTGGCTACCCGTCGTTTGCTACAACGATCCGTAACCAACTGGTTCCTACCGAAATAGGAGGAATAGCTCTAAGGCTCCCCTGATAGTAAGACAAAAAGACCTGCTACTCTCTTGAGTCGACTCATTAAGCGGAGCTAGAGTAACCGCAGTTTAAGGCACTTCGAGGAACATAGAATGGCAGACTTCGGCGCAGACAACTCAGTTAAACGTGTTCCATCAAGCGCTCCATTTACGGCAGCAGACTTGCCGATGCGTGAGGATGGCGAGATGTACCATCTGCAGTTGGCTCGTCAGAACCTCGCCAACGATATCCTCATAGTAGGGGATCCCGGCAGAGCGACGAAGATCGCTGCACAATTCCTTAGTGAGACAGAATGCAACGTCGAGCACCGAGGATTGCGGACAATTACTGGTATCGTACCGCACTCACGTCAACGGGTGTCGGTGGTAACCTCTGGAATGGGAACTCCGTCCTTGGAGATCGTGCTCAACGAACTTATGGCGATTAACGAGATCGATCCAGTTACCCGAACGAGGCGTCCTGATGTTGAGCCCTTGAACATCATACGAGTAGGCACATCTGGATTGCTGCGAGAAGACACTGCGCTCGGTACGTCAATCATATCTAATTACGCGGTAGGCTTAGATAATACGGGGCTTTTCTATAGCCTACTAGCACAAGATCCCAACTGCACAGAGATAGAGAATCAAGTGGAAGCGATGCTTCAAGACGTTATGGATCCAAAAGGGCGCTTTTACGGTAAGATTCACCCGTATGCCGCTGCTGCAGACGGTGAACTTCTGCGCTGTTTGCGTGAAAGTGCAGAGCAATTCGGCTACGAGCACGAAGTTGGAATCACTATTTCCTCGAGTGGTTTCAATGCTAATCAGGGGCGCAATATCGGCCGAATCCCCCTGAGTGTTCCGAATATCGATCGGCACTTCAGCACGCTTCCAGAGTTGTTCCCGATGGGTCGCTACTTAAATATGGAGATGGAGGCAAGCTTTTTGTTCCATTTCGCTTCAGGACACGGCTACCGAGCTGCGGCCATATGCGCCGGTATTGCTAATCGCGGCCTCGATACCTTTGCAAAGGATTTTGATAAGGCAGTCTCGAATGCGACCGAGATAGCTTTGAATGCGCTGCACGTCATGAGAGTCTCGACGCGCAGTCCCTCGTCAGTGACGGGATTCACTCAATAGTCGAGTTGTTTCTTGCCGGTGCTGCGGGTAGCATTCGCTGCAGCACAGAGGAGTGTATCAGGAGAACACTCCTCTGGCACAGCGAATGCGTAGCTTGACCTACACTGGCGAGTTTTCCTCAGTTCAAACCGGTACAGAAGTGCTCGAATATCTACTGGCGAAACACCACGAGCCGCGAATCTGTGTCGTTGGGGGGGCGTGTGCGGAAAAGTCTACGATTTGATTGTGCTGCTGAAGATAAGCGACCAGCTTCTTCAAGAGCGGACGATCCGCCGCTAGGTCCTGTTCCGCGGTGCAAAGACTACGCAGCGATCCAGATATCCCGAAGTGCGACAGAGCGAGGTTGCATTTGTTGAGTATTAAGCCGGAGAGGAACGAT
>JBIIOE010000001.1:0-83553 GCA_044337105.1 Bdellovibrionota bacterium
CGAGCGCTGTTCGGTAGACGTCTAGTTTTTCATAGTCGAGCATACTGCTCTATTTCGGGCGGGAGCGGAAAAAGTTGCTTTTTCGGGTACGTTCACGTTTACGTGCACGAGCACGTTCACGAGCACGTTCACGTGGAAAGGCGCGATTTATAGGTCAAACAAGGGCTTACGCTATCTCCAAGCTCGCTATCACCCACTCTAAAACGCGATGAGCCAATATATATATGTAGGGAAGCGAGGCACCTCCGCTCGCTGCGGATTCACCAAAAACGCTCGCTCCGATAGGGAGTTAGGAAAGTTGGGGAGGCTATCGGTCTCTTGGATGATCTTGGGGTGTTGACTAGCTGCAGGCGCAGGAGTAGCGTAAAACGAGAATCGACCCAGCCGAGCCATAGCCTAAAAGCAAACGACTAGACTCGACTTAAAGCCTGATAAAGTAATTTATTAGCTCTGATAGTTTCGTCAGGAGTTTCGCATGTCATCGAGCTCGGCGCCGCAAGCGTCTGTAGATCCACGCCTACCCGTTCATCTCGGCCACCGCTTGAAGGAGAGTTGGAAAGCAGACTTAACCGCTGGCCTTCTCGTATCTCTGATCGCGCTGCCTCTCTGTCTCGGTATCGCAATGGCGAGTGGTTTCCCTGCCTTCGGAGGTATCGTTACGGCTATTGTCGGAGGGCTGGTGGTCGGTCCCCTGTGTGGATCTCAGCTGTCGATCAAAGGACCGGCTGCTGGGTTAATCGCTATCGCAATAGCGTCGGTAGAGACGTTAGGTGCCGGTAACAGCTTCGATGGATATCGGTATACCCTAGCGGTTTTAGTGCTGGCGGCGGTTCTGCAGATCGGGTTTGCGGTGTGCAAACTCGGACGTTTCGGGGATTTTTTCCCGGCGAGTGTCGTTCATGGGATGCTCGCTGCAATCGGGATGATTATCTTCTCGAAACAGATTCATCCATTGCTTGGGGTCAAGCCGATTGCGAAGGAGCCGCTCCCCCTTCTGCTGGAGATTCCTCACTCTATCGTTATGATGAACCCGACGGTGGCCCTTGTAGGTGTTACCAGTGTGATCCTCGTAGTTCTTGCCAACTCTCTCCTTGGACGAGTTGCGCGGTACTGCCCAGGTCCTCTGCTCGCGGTTCTAGCGGGAATAGGCTTCTGTCTTTTCTTCGATTTCTCGCATCCGCACAACTATACTTGGTACTCGACGACGTATCCTTTGAACGAAGGATATCTTGTCAATTTGCCGAGTAACTTTCTCGCGGGAGTCACGTTCCCCGATTTCTCAAAGATCTTCACGGGAGAGAGCTTTCAGTTCGTGATGATGTTTGCCCTGATAGGCTCGATAGAGTCGTTGCTAACTGTGAAAGCAGTTGACACGATTGATCCGCTTAAACGCAAGGCGGATCTCAATCGCGATCTCTTCGCGGTTGGAGTGGGCAATTTGTTGTGCGCCTTCGTCGGAGGATTGCCGATGATCTCCGAGGTGGTACGCTCGTTTGCGAATGCAAGCTACGGTGCGCAAACTCGATGGGCGAACTTCTGCCACGGGGCATTCCTCTTTTTATACGCGGTCTTGCTCGTAGGTGTCATTCATCTGATACCACTCGCTGCTTTGGCGGGAGTGTTGTGTGTGACCGGGTATAGGTTGGCTTCCCCGAAGAACTTCCGGCATACGCGCGAGATCGGCGTGGAGCAGTTGGTGGTGTTTGCCACAACCATCGTGGTAACACTCCTCACGGATCTTCTGGTTGGAGTCTTCGCTGGTATCATCGCGCAATATGTTGCGTGCCTGCTCATGGGGGCACCGCTGAAATCGCTCTTGAGAGGAGGACTTCGTCCGGCAGTCGTGCAGCCTGACAGCTCAGTTCTCTTGCAGCTCCCGACGTCCTGCTACTTCGGAAATGTCATTAGCTTCAAACGAGAGATGGCCAGAGCCAGAGCAGGTCAGGTGGTACTTGACCTCTCCGATACCGTGCTCGTAGACCACACCTTTATGAAAGAGATTCGAGCCGTAGAGCGGGAGATTGCGGAGCGCGGAGGTTCCGTATTGTTGCGCGGCTTGCACAAACTCGTGCCAGTTAGTCACGATCATACTTCCTCTAGGCGTCTGATGTCCCCGAGCATTTCAAACAAGGCGTTAGCTCGAGGCTAGGCGGCAGAATTGCTCATGGGCGCTACGAGCGTCTCCGAAGCCGTAGCGACCCGTTCCTTCGTTGTCAGCTAATCGAGGTTTATTCGCATATGTCCGAGAGCGCGCCATTGCATATTCACGATCGTCTTTCCCTGTTACATCATGTAATAGCGGAGGTCGGGCACTACCTTCCTACTCAGGGCCCGGTAAGGACATTCGTCCACCACAACACACTGCATCATCTCGAGGGGTAGCACTTTTTTGATGCGATCGATACAGCGGCCGATATTTACGGAGCGCAGAGAGCGCTGCCGGAGGGAGACTACCGAGGGTTCCTGGAGCAGGGGCGTATTGCTCAATCGGATATCAACAGAGCGTTGACGGAATATGGCGTGGATGGCACGCCATGGCTACTGGGCGGTTCGCGCCGTGAGTTCATCCGCTCTCTCATGTATGGCGCCAGTGGTGGCCCAGCACGAATTCGTCACCGATACACTCCAGCCGTTTTCGGTCGTTGGTTTGCTGGATGCGTCGTTGCTGTTCTTCTCTGAGCAGCGTCTCAAGCGTATTCCGGAGTGTCTCTACCTGAGCCATGTGAGTCTGATGGCGTTGGGAGCGCTGGGGCTCGGTCAGCTCGGCGTAGCTGCGTCGATGCTCGATGGTGTGAACGTGTTGATCGCGGTAGTCGGTTTGATTGCGGTGTGCGCTTCGCTGACGAGTCGTTTCGGAATTCGCGGAGTATGGACCCCTACGGGCCTCGGTGTGATGTTTCCGGAGCTGGCGGCCTGCTATCTGATCCGCGTCCTATCTTTGGTGGGATTCCCTGGAACGTTAGGGAAGCAAGGCAAAGCCTACCCGTAGTGAGAAAGTGGAGGTTGGGTTGATATTCGATTTTCGTGATGTGGAAAAACCGTAGGTATATCCTCTGCGATACACTGAGGATTTTTCCATATCGCGAGAATTGAAGAGCAATCCAAGATCCGCTTTCGCAGCAGGGAGGGGTTTGCCTTGCTTCCTTGGGATTCATCGAGGAGGAGCTGCTATTGGGGCACGGTATCGACCGACACAAATTTCTGGTATCGGCTGCAGTCGTCGCGCTTAGGCTCAACGGCTTTACGAGCTTTAGGCTATTCGCCAGGGCGTTTTATGGACAGCCTTTTTCAGCCCGCGATCCAGCGACAGCGCTTCTTATGCGGGAGCGTGTGATGATGATCTTAATCATCGCATTGATCGTCGTAAATGGAGTAGCGCCGGCCTTTCTTGTCCGCAGCTTGACGGCTCTATCCTCATAGCTCCCCGGGATCCTCAGGCCATTTGTGCTTGGGATAGCGACCGCGCAGCTCCTTGCGCACGAGGGGATAGCCGTTCGTCCAGAAGCTGCGGAGATCTTGTGTTACCTGCATCGGCCGTCGTGCTGGCGAAAGAAGGTGTAGTGACAGGGGGATCTTGCTCGGGCCGATAGTAGGAGTCTCTTTCCAGCCGAACAGCTCTTGAATCATGGCCTCCAGAATTGGCGAACTGCCTGGCTCGTACGAAAGTCGCCGGGTGCGGCCCGAAGGAAGAAGCATCGTCTTGGGTGCTAAGGTGTCGAGCTGTCGTTTTTGGGTCCACGAAAGGAGCGCGTCGATGGCTGTGTCGAGAAGCTCTGGAGAGACGGCGTTTAAGTTCGCTCGCTCAGGTAGGAAAGGAAGCAGCCAGCTTGCGAGGTCGGCGCGTAGTGCTGTGTCAGAGAGATCGGGAAGATTCGCGCTCGGATAGGCCAGTCGCGCCCACGCTACTCGATTTCGTAGTGAGGCGACTGTTGGCGAAAAGGCGATTCGAAAAAATCCTTCCTCAGTCGAAAGCCACGACATGAGCGCCTCTCGCATCTCTTCAGGGGTTCCTTGGTGATGATTCTCCTCGCGGAGAGTGATGGCACCGATACGCTCAGCGACCCGCGTCGAGAGAGCTCCCCGGCCTGAGTCGAAAGACACGAGGCGATCTCGGGAAACGAGGTGTCGAAGTGGGCCGTCAAATAAAGTGGGGTGGAGCGGCGCGGCGAGGAAAATTCGACCGTCCTCGAAACCTTCGTGCATTGAGGCAACTACGATGTACTCGTACTCTCGGAGTGGATCGCCGTCGCGCACTGCGGCAGCGCTTCCGGACGCCAGGAGGTATTTAGATGAATTACGGTCGCGTCGTCTGGCCACTCTCTCAGGGAATGCCAACGAGAGCAGCAATCCGGCTTCGAACCCTGCTGGAACCGCGTGCTGGTCGTTTGGTCCACCAGAATCCCGCGGGATATCCGATAGGCGTTGAATCCAGCGCTCCTTGAGCGCTCTCACGCGCTCCAGATGAGGAGAGGCTGGGCGATTGCGATCGAGAGCCTCAATGCGGTCGGTTATCAGAGTTCCCCGCGTGTCGTGCGAGAATATATCGCGTTCTTCTAAGAGTGGAATGAGCGCGGCAGCAGTGTCGTCGAGACCCCGACGACGCGCCTCCAGCATCATTATCCCGAAGCGCGGATGTGTTCCGAGGTTCGAGAGGGTTCTCCCGAGTGGGGTTACGCCATCAGTGGAGAGTGCACCGAGTTTGGTCAAGGCATCTTGAGCGGTAGTGAGGGCAGGCGCGGATGGCCGACTTATCCATAGGAACGAAGCGAAGTCCCGAACACCCCACACGGCTAGATCGAGCAGGGTTGGCGTGAGGTCTACTCGCACAATCTCCGGCTCTCTCGACGGGCGGAGAGCGCTGTGCTCATGCTCGCTCCACAGCCGAATGCACACGCCAGAGGAGGTTCTACCGGCACGACCGGCACGCTGGTCGGCTGCATCTTTCGAGATTCGCTCAGTGCGAAGCGTTGTGGTGCCATGGGTGTCGGTGCGGGCCACCTTATGCAGGCCCGAATCGACGATTACGCGAACCCCGTCTATGGTCAGGCTCGTTTCGGCAATCGGCGTAGCGAGAACCACCTTTCGTTTTCCCGAGCTGTCAGGGAGGATTGCTCGTTGCTGATCTGAGTAGGGAAGGTCGCCGTGGAGGGGCAAAATTCGCGCTGTTACTTTGCTTTGCTCAAGGAGAGACCTCGTGCGATCTATCTCGTAGGCGCCAGGAAGAAACGCCAGTATGTCGCCCTCATATCGTTCGATGGCATCCCGGATCGTGCGTGCGACCCGCTCCCATAGCGGAGCTTTTGCGTCCTCGGATCGGTACACGATAGGCACCGGAAAGGGTGTTCCCTCGAAGGTGTATCTCCAAGCGCCTTGCAGCGCTGTCGAGGGAAGACTCTCTCCGAGGGTGGCCGACATCACGATGATGCGCAGGTCTTCTCGCAGCACCGCAGCGATCTCGCGACACAGGGCAAGGCCGACGTCGGCGTATGCACTGCGCTCGTGGAATTCGTCGAAAATGACGGCTCCTACGTCCGTTAGCGCAGGATCGGCTAGGATCCGCTTGGTGAGCAGCCCCTCGGTCAATATCTCTATCCTGGTTCGTTTCGATACACGGCTCTCGAGTCGGATGCGATATCCTACAGTGTCGCCAATCTGCTCGCCGAGAAGTTCGGACATACGAGCCGCTACTCCCTTCGTAGCGATGCGCCGTGGTTGTAGGACGAGTATCTTCTTGCCAGCCAGCCACTCCTGCTCGCTCAGCGCAAGAGGGAGTACGGTCGTTTTTCCACTACCGGGTGGTGCCTCCAGAATGGTGAGCTGGTGCTGTTCGACACCCTTCGTGAGAGCTGCCAAGTGCGAGACGATCGGAAGAGTCTGTACGCAGGTACGCCACGATGTGCCCATGATTCTTTATGCCCTTTCGAGGCGGAAGATGTGCGGTTTCCAACCGTTCACGTCGAGAAAGAGTCCGCGTTGGCGTAGGTCAGCGCACTCGCGCACATAGCGCTCTTTAGATAGGATATCGTCGAAGACGAGGCATGGGGTGGTTACCAAGCGTTCCGGAAATTGCACGAAGCTCTGTCCGCGATGGGGTGCGTAGTTGACCGCTACCACAAGATCTCCCTGGTCGTGTTCGAGAAGGTAGGCGATGAAATTTCGCGAGGTGGGATTACCCTTCCACGCCGGAGCGCACTCCAGTAGGGACCACGCTCCGCACGTCACGATACGAGAGGTCAGTATCGGCATGAGCTGTTCGTAGATTGCTGCGACAGCGTGGTCGCTTTCCTCCACAGGACCACGACGCAAATGCACAGGTATGCGAACTCGTTTCCCTTCGATCTGTCCGTCGTGCAGCAATCTCAAGCCTGGCGCCGTAAAGGTCAACACGGCGGCGGCGCGGTGCTCGTCGAGAGACAGCTTGCTTGCGATGCGCGGTTCATCGTGATTTTCGAGGAAGTGGGCCATGCGCGAAAGATACTCGCGCGGTGCCCGCAGGTGATCGCGGGCGCCCTCCGCGTCGCGAGAAAGAAGCCTGTCGTAGAGGGTCTTGTCGTAAGTGTAGTTGAATCCATGCTCCAGTAGTCGCTGCTCGTAGTTCCAATAAACCTCGGCCATGAACAAAAATTCAGGGTGTGTTTGCCTAATATCTTTGATCGCCTCCGGCCAAAATGAAGGTAATGAGAGCCCTTCGTATCCGGGTACCGGGCCCCAGGTGCGCGTGAAGATCTCTGGCTCTAGGAGCATCGCCATGTCGCAGCGTACGCCGTCTGATGCCGCCCCGATGCGGCGCAGCTCCTCGAGCATCGCTGCTCGCAATTCGGGATTGAAGTAGTTGAGCTGTAGGGTGTCGGGCCAACCAGGGTAGTTCGGGTCGCGGCCGTAGGCGAGCACGCTCCCCGTGATAGTCTTAGTCCAGCGCAGCGGATCGCGCGCTAGATCGGCCTCAGTTCCCTGAATGAAGAAATCCGGGCGCTCCCGAATCCAGGGGTGATCGAGGGCCACATGATTTGGCACAAAATCTACGACGAGCTTTATACCCCTTTCGTGCAGGCGCGCTCGGAAGCGCTGGAGCGCAGCGTCGCCACCGAGGAGGCAATCGACCGAATAGTCATAGACCGCGAACGGGGAGCCGCTTATGTCGTCTTCTTTGAGGTCGCTCAATGTTCGCGCGTATTCGCCCCGCCACTCCTGATTAGAGCGAGATATTCGAGGGCTCTCCGTGCCAAGGCTCCATACCCCGAGAAGCCACACCCAATCGAATCCGTGCGTCACGAGATTGTCGAGAAGCTGGTTCGGAATGTCGTTGATAGTAGCCTGAGGCCCGAGGCGAGTCAGGCAGGCTCGAGTGTTAAGCTGAAACAGGGTGGGGTTCATCGCCTACCAGGATAGCCCGCAAGCACAGGGGAGGCGAGAGCAAACCCTCCTGGCGGCGTAACTCTATTGTGGCGGTCTGTGCCTATCTCTTCCACAGGTTTTGGTAGTCGGGGCCTCGGGAAATAGGTGCATGCGCGGGAGCAATCATTCTCACCCTGAGAGGGGTAGCGAAGTCGATCCCCAGGATGAATGCCTCTCCTGGACCGAGCGACGGGAGGTGGGCCAGCAGATTCTGGTTACACGTTCCGCTGGCTCGCTCGATCGTCGCTCTATCTTGGTCGTTGACCAGTCGATGAGCGACGAAGGTGCCTACCTGACTCATCACGTCATCGGGGATGTCGCGAGGTCGCTGAGTGGCGAGGCACAGCGTGAGTGCGTACTTGCGGCCCTCCTTTGCGATGATGTTGAACGCTTCGAGCGGAAAATCGACTGAAAGGTCCGAGAGTCTGCTATTGAGGGCTTGATGAGCCTCGTCGAGCAGCACGACCAGCGGGCGCTTTCGGAATTCACCACGGCGGCCGTGGGCAAGCAGGAATCGTCCGAGGGCGTTAGCCACGATCTCGCGTGTTCTGTGCAGCGACGGTAGGAATTCGAACGAGATTCGTAGGACGCTCACACTCTCATCGTCGAAGAACTTCGTGATGACATCGAAGATCGAGGGCTTCTGGGACGGGAAAAATATACAGCGTAGCTCCTCGGCCCCCAGGATGTCGCTCATTCGGTTAATGAGCGGAACGCACTGTGAGTGGTCGTGCGCGTTGGTACCGCCCCAATAGTCGATCTCGGTTTGGCTGCGGGTGGGTTCGACGCATTCGTATTCGAGCTGTAGGGGGAGCTTGGTTATGGCGAAGAGGTTTTCGGGGCGATCGACGTCAGCCTTCGATACCTGGTAAGCGGCTTCGAAAGCGACCTTCGACTTGTGGGCCTTTATCATCGTCCCGTCGGTTCCCAGCCGAGGTTGGAGGTGTAGAAGCTTTAATGTCTTGATGGCGGAGCGCAGCTTTACCAGTTGATTTCCCGCGTTCGGTCGAAAGATGGCGACTAGGTCGGCTTCGGTGAGCTCCGAATAGGGTAAGGACGCCTCGCGGGAGCGGGCTGTGTCGCGTGTGGCGTTCCCGAGATGAACGTGGAATACACCCTCGTTGAGCGTTTCGTATTCGCCTGTCGGGTCGAGCAGGATCAGCTTGGCGCGGTGCTTGGCGCACTGTTCGACGATGCGCGCTACGGACCAGCTCTTTCCTGCGCCGGATGTTCCCAGCACAGCGCAGTGTCGTCCCAAGATCTTCTCGGGACTGAATGCGAGTTCGATGTTCGGATAGTTGGCGGGGTGAGCGAGCTCAAGGCTTAATTGAGTTGAGGTGTCTGCGAACACCTCGTGACGATCTTCAATGACGGCTTTTACGACAGCTGGGTGGGGTCGGAACGCCCGCCCTTTGAGGATTGGCGAGTCGGACACACCAGCAGTAAGGATAGCCTTTTTCGGATGGAGGGTGGCGATAATAGACACGTGTGCGCGAGTCTCGATGCCTCGAGGTGTGTGTGAGGCCGAGATGTTGTCAACCTCCCCCACGAGCGCCATCGAGCTGCCCTCGAGGATCAGGACCTCTCCGATTTTTACCGCCGCCTTCTGCGCATTCTGATTCAGAGCCACCACTACCGTTGTGTTCGACACCTCCACTGCTTCCCCGAGCGAGCCTGAGGTGATGAGGGAGGGCGGTGTTGATGATGTGGATGTAGGAGCGGGGGGCTGTTCGATAGCGTTGGCTTCCATGGTGTACTGTATGAGCGCGCGATTTTGGTATCTTCAGTTTACGATGTATCGAGGAATGTGTACTTCGCTTTCCCTTAAAGAGTTATCGACCGATGGGCGAAAATTCATACACCCTGAGTGATAAAAAGGTGGAGCGGGTGCGTTTGCGCACAGGCACCAGCTCGTGATATCTTTCTATGTGCCTGATATTGCTTGCTATAGTCTGCGCGGGATTGGGCTGGTCCTGAGCTAATGAGCGGTAAGAGCGACAGGGCCTCAGGAGCTATCCAGTAGGTCAGCCCTCTGCGGTAGCGTGTCGGAATGCTTCTCACGTCGAGCGCGCTATAGGAGGTTGCATACGAGCACGTTGCCGTGTAATTACGTCAGCATCTTAGGGGTTTATGAGAACCTCTGTTCCCAGGGATATTGAGTATGGGTTTAGTTCGAGAATTTTACGCATCCACGATCGGTAAGAAGGTAGCGATGGCTGTGAGCGGCCTTGTGCTCGTCCTTTTCGTGGTGGGTCACATGGCGGGAAATCTAAAAATTTTCGCCGGCATAGACCCTACCACAGGTAATTACAAAATAGACGATTACGGGCTCTTCTTACGCAGCTTCGGCTCCGAGATGTTAGGCCACGAAGGGTTTCTGTGGATAGCTCGAGTGGTTCTGCTCGTGGCGGTCCTTATTCATGTTGTGAGTGGTATCCAGCTCGCGCGCCTTAACCGGGCGGCTAAGCCGGTCGGGCAGGCTGTGAAGGCCTACCGATCAGCTAATGCAGCCTCGTTGACTATGCTCTACGGTGGTCTCTTCCTGATCGTCTTTATCGTTTTCCACATACTACACTTTACTACAGGGTCGCTGCCGTTTACTCCGTTTACCGAAGGCAAGGTGTACTCAAATGTGTGGCTGGCGTTTCAGAGCTACGCAACAGCAGGTTTCTACGTCATAGCGATGGCGCTCTTAGGACTCCATCTCTATCACGGCACGTGGAGCATGTTTCAGACCTTGGGTGTGGATACGCCGCGCTGGAACAAGGGCATCAGGACGATTGCAAAGCTAGTATCGGTTGGGCTCTTCGTGGGCTTTTCGTCGGTACCGGTGGCAATAGCGCTTGGGGTACTGAAGGCGCCTTTGGCGCAATAGCTCTCGGATTGCGAGCACATTATTTCGTCTCTCAGTAGGAAAGGTATGCAACTACAGTTAGATTCCAAAATCCCATCCGGTCCGCTCGAGCAGAAGTGGACCAAGCACAAGGCGCACATCAAGCTCGTCAACCCGGCCAACAAGCGCAAATACTCCGTCATAGTAGTCGGAACAGGGCTCGCTGGCGGCTCGGCCGCTGCGTCGCTCGGAGAGCTTGGATACAAGGTAAAAGCCTTTTGCTTCCACGACTCCCCTCGTCGGGCACACAGTATCGCCGCCCAGGGAGGAATCAATGCCGCCAAGAATTATCGCAACGACGGCGACAGCGTGTACCGTCTTTTTTACGATACGATCAAAGGAGGCGACTTCCGCGCCCGCGAGGCCAACGTGTATCGCCTCGCTGAGTTAAGCGTCAACATTATAGACCAATGCGTGGCCCAGGGTGTTCCGTTTGCTCGCGAGTATGGCGGTCTGTTGGATAACCGCTCGTTTGGCGGTGCGCAGGTTTCGCGAACATTTTATGCCAAAGGGCAGACTGGACAGCAGCTCCTCCTCGGCGCGTATTCGGCGCTTAATCGCCAGGTGCACGCTGGCTCGGTCGAGCTACACACACGCTCGGAGATGCTCGATCTGATCATCGTTGATGGACGCTGTCGTGGGATCGTCACTCGCGACCTTCGCACAGGGGTAGTCTCGAGCCATACCGCCGACGCAGTAGTGCTCGCCACAGGTGGATACTCCAACGTGTATTACCTCTCGACAAGCGCGAAGAATTGTAACGTAACGGCTATCTGGCGGGCCTACCAGCATGGTGCGGGCATGGCAAACCCGTGCTTCACGCAGATTCATCCGACGAGCATTCCAGTCTCAGGCGAGCATCAGTCGAAGTTGACTCTCATGAGCGAGTCGCTGAGAAATGACGGACGGGTGTGGGTCCCAAAGGCGCCCGGCGACAAGCGGCCAGCGAGTCAGATACCTGAATCCGAGCGCGATTACTACTTGGAGAGGCGTTACCCAAGTTACGGCAACCTCTCGCCGCGTGACATCGCATCGCGTGCTGCCAAGGAGCGCTGTGACGCTGGATACGGTGTGGGACCGATGGGGCTCGGTGTTTATCTGGATTTTGCCGACGCGATCAACCGCTTGGGTAAGGACGTAATCGCGGCGCGCTACGGAAACTTGTTCGACATGTACGAAAACATCTCGGGAGAGAATCCGTACGACGCTCCTATGCGAATCTATCCGGCGCCTCACTATACGATGGGCGGCTTGTGGGTCGATTACAACCTCATGACTACCATCCCTGGTCTCTTCGCGGCCGGCGAGGCGAATTTCTCGGACCACGGAGCTAACCGTCTCGGAGCCAGCGCCCTCATGCAAGGCTTGGCCGATGGATACTTTGTGATACCGTACACGATCGGCGATTACATCGCGCAAACAAAGGCTGCGCCTATCGGAAGCGATCACACAGAGGTACGGGCCGCCGAAGCGCGCGTCAAGGCGCGCACGGATCGGTTCTTGGCTATGCGCGGCAAGAAGCCGGTAGACTACTACCACCGTACGCTCGGCCGAATCATGTGGGACAAGTGTGGTATGTCGCGAACTGAGGCCGGATTGCAGGATGCCATCAAGCGCATCGGCGAGCTGCGGGAGGAGTTTTGGAACAACTCTTTCGTGGGAGGTTCCGGCTCGGAGATCAACCAAGAGCTGGAGAAGGCGGGCCGAGTGGCGGATTTCTTCGAGTTCGCCGAGCTGATGTGTGTGGATGCGTTGCAGCGCAGTGAGAGCTGTGGTGGTCACTTCCGTGAGGAGTATCAGACGGAAGACGGGGAGGCGCTCCGTAACGACAAGGATTATTGCTACGCATCCGTTTGGAGCAAGAAGGAGAATGGTGAGGGACACGACCTCACCAAGGAGGCGCTAGCTTTCGAGAACATCGAGCTCGCAACGAGGAGTTACAAGTAGAGGGGTCAAGGATATGCAACTTACGTTGTTTGTGTGGCGGCAGAAGAATGCGCAAGAAGAGGGCAGCTTTCAGCGTTTCGAGCTGAAAGGCGTTAGCGAGGATGCATCGTTCCTCGAGATGCTCGACGTTCTGAATATACAATTGCTCGAGAAGGGCGAAGAGCCGGTGGCGTTCGAGCACGATTGCCGCGAGGGGATATGTGGCACCTGCTCGATGACCATAAACGGTCGCCCGCACGGTCCGAAGCGCTTGACTACGGCGTGTCAGCTGCACATGCGCACGTTCAAGGACGGCGATACGATCTACATCGAGCCGTTCAGGGCCAAGGCGTTCCCGGTTTTAAAGGACCTCGTGGTGGACAGGTCGGCGTTTGACCGCATCCAGCAAGCTGGTGGGTTTATATCGGTCAACACGGGCTCTGCGCCCGAGGCCAATTCAATCCCGGTCGAGAAGGATCTGTCCGACGAAGCGTTCGATGCGGCAGCGTGTATCGGCTGCGGTGCTTGCGTGGCGGCGTGTCCTAACGGCTCGGCGATGTTGTTCACCTCCGCGAAGCTTTCGCACCTTGGGCTCCTTCCGCAGGGACAACCAGAGCGCGCCAAGCGCGTGCTCAATATGGTTCGACAGATGGACGCTGAGATGTTCGGTGGATGCACCAACCACGGAGAGTGCCAAGACGCGTGTCCAAAGGGAATAAGCATCAAGTACATTACCCGCATGAATCGCGACTACATCGCGGCCAACATCAAGCGAGCGCTCTCGCTTCGCGGGAAGATGGAAGCTCAATAACGGCCGGCTCCGTATGAGAAGACGCGCTGTCGGCTTTCTTGTGGCTACGCTCTTGGCTCTTTCTCTGGGTGCGTGCTTTTCGCGTGGCACGAAGCCGCCGGCCGAAGAGATGGTCGCAATAGGCGCATGTAATCCATTTCCGTGCGCCCGCATGAAGGTGAGTGACGTTCCGCCGTTGCCGGAATCTCTCCCCGCCGCAGTTCGGGAGCGGATCTCCTCTCAGGTTGCGGAGGTGCTGTACGCTCCTCTCGACGAGGGTGTGAGCGAGTTTACATACGACGCATTACTCGCACAGCTTGAAGCAAGACAGAGGGAGTTCATAACCGAAAATTTGTCTAATGCGCCGCTCGATTGGGTACTTGAGCGCAAGGCCTCAGTGCTCTTCTCTAACGATGACGTGATCACGGTCGATGTCACGAACATCGGATATTTTGGAGGTGCTCATGGCTTTGACGAGCGTGCGCTCCTGTCTTTTGACCGTCGCGATGGTCGGCGCCTCTCCCTTGGAGATCTCATTGGGGACGGCTCAACTGCCATCTTGCAACAGATCGCAGAGGCGGAGTTCCGCCGTACCCGTGGCATTCCCGTCGGTCGCTCGCTTCAGGACGAGGGGTTCTTCCTGGTTTCAGGTGAACCATTTCGAATCTCGCAGAATTTTGGAGTTGTTGCGGGCGGTATTCTCTTGCATTACAACCCTTACGAGATTGGTCCGTACGTAATGGGTAAGACCGATGTGGTGCTCCCTCGAGAGGCGATTGCGCCACTTCTCAAGGATGGGGCGCTCCGAATTGCCCACATCTTTGATTCTGTTGAATCGCAGCGATAATCTGAGGACTGGCGGTGCACACCTTCATCGATCCACGCCTGCCCGCGCTTGTTCTTGCTCCGATGGATGGTGTAACCGATCACCTGATGCGCACGGTCTTGACTTCGCTCATGCCGTTTTCCCTCTGTGTTACCGAGTTTGTCCGTGTGTCAGGTCTCGTTCCTCCGGATCATGTGTTGTTGCGAGAGGTCCCCGAGCTCGGATGCGGGATGACGACCCCGCGAGGTACCCCGATCTCTCTACAGATATTAGGGGGCGACCCAGAGAAGATGGCGGCCACGGCGGCGCGTGCTGTAGCACTCGGCGCGCGAGCGATAGACATCAACTTTGGATGCCCGGCCCCGACGGTCAATCGACATGATGGAGGAGCAACCCTACTCAAATACCCGGAGCGCATCGAGGCGATAGTGCGCGCTGTGCGCACATCTGTAGAGAACGGAATTCCCGTCTCCGCTAAGCTAAGGTTGGGGTGGGATGACCCGCGTGTGATACTGACTAACGCCGAGCGAGCGGCTCGTGGAGGCGCGAGCTGGATCACGATCCATGGGCGCACGAAGATGCAGGGTTACACACCTCCTGCATATTGGCGGCCGATTGGTGAGGTGCGCAGAGCGCTCGGCATTCCGGTAATAGCCAACGGAGAGATCTGGTCACTTGAGGACCTCCAGCGCTGTTATGAAGAGACCGGAGCCATTCACTTTATGATTGGTCGCGGAGCATTGGCAGAGCCAGGTTTGGCGCGTGAATGCGCTGTCTTTTTGGGATTACCCGATGCCGAACATGGCGTGCATGCGTGTGCGGACCGTCCAGAGAGGTGGTTGGTCGTGCTCGAAGAGCTTGTCACCGTCGCTTCTCAAAGTGGAGCGAGTGAGCGGCAGCTCCTCTCGCGGCTCAAGCAGTGGCTGGGGTACGCGCATCGCCGAGGGGTGATATCCTGGTTCGATGCCGTCAAGCGTACGACGAGTGTTCAGGAATTTCGCAATGCATTTCAAGCTCTGTGTGCATCAGAGGAAGTCGCCGGCGTCGTCAGTCAGGCGAAGCACGGATTGAGGAGTTAGATGGAGGCGCTGTTTTCACTGGCTAAGGAGCTTGCATCCTCGCGTACGTGGTCTGCGGGGGTAGAGCTTGCGCGCAACGCAGACTTTCAGGAGCAACGCTGCGTTGATACTGAGGAGAGAATCTTTCGCTTGATTCAGGGCCCACGAGACCGTGTCATCACGGTCTCGCTCTCCGAGCCGAACGAGTTGTGGCAGTGCGATTGCGGAGAAGATGACGATCCGTGTCGGCATGTCGTCGCCACTATCATCGCTGTTCGGCAAGGGTTGCAGGGACGAGCGCTTGTTCGGCCGACGCGTGCAGCGCCCGGACACGTCATATACTCTTTTACACGCCAGGGTCGACGTTTGTTGTTCGGTCGCTTTTTCGCCTGGGAAAACGAGCGAACCCCCGTAAACGGCTCTCTCTATCGAGCGCTTCAGAGCCTCCCGAAAGGCTCTCCTGGTGTTGCGACCTCGAAGGAGGAGATGCAACTGGATCATATTTTAGTGTCGAAGAAAGAGGGCGTGCTCGACCCGAAGACGATGCGACTCCTGGTGTCTGCGCTTGCGGAGAGTCGCTCGATCGAACTCGACGGTGAGCCGATTGGGGCGAGACGCGAGCCGATCGTTCCGGCCGTCGTCATTATGGACGAGGCGGGCGGCTTCCGTCTCCGCCGAGAGCTCGATCCGCTTGCGACCGAGGTGTTCGAGAATGGAGTAGCGGTACGCGCGGGCGTCTTGTGCGGTGTCGAGGACTCCAGCTTGAGCGCTGACGAGCTGGCGATGTTCCAGGGAGAGGGTACCCTCTTTCCGACCTCCAGAGCGGCTGACCTCGCCGGACGCGTTGTGCCGATATTGGAGGGAAAGGTCAGGGTGGAGATCCGTTCTCGAGAGCTTCCTCGTGCGCGCCGCATAGCGCCGCGGATCGTTATAGAGACTATGTCTGATGAGCGCGGCGAGCAGCTTACTGTGGTACCTCATCTCTTGTACGGCGAGCCTCCGCTAGCGGAGATCCACGGTGAACGTATTCGCTACCTTTCGAAGCGCGAGGTGCCGGTGCGCGATCCTGTGGAGGAGGCGCGGCTGATACGGGATGTTCAGAGTAGACTGCACCTGAAGTTCAATGAGGCGAAGGTGTTTTCTGGCGAAGGTGCGATCCTTTTCTCCTCTCAGCTCAAGGGCTGGGAGACCCGAGGAGAGGGGCGATCTGTTTTTACTCCGGCTACCGGATTAACCCCGCGAGCATCCGCCGATGGTGCTGATCTCTCGCTCTTCTTCACTACCGAAGAGGGCAAACGTGCCGAGCTCGAATCCGTCCTCTCTGCGTGGAGAAGTGGTGGAAGCTTCGTGCCACTGGCAGATGGCGGATGGGGCGCGCTTCCGAAAGCTTGGCTAGCTACGCACCGAGAAGCTCTCGAACGTCTCCTTGCCGCGCAGCGAGGTCGAGAGCAGCTAGCTCCTCACCTGCTCTCCGAGGTGAGTGAGTTGTGCGATGCAATAGGGGTTTCTCCGCCTGAGTATTTCAAACGGCTACGAGATGGGCTCGATCGGATCGCGTCGATCCCCGATGCGGAGCTCCCCCCCGAGCTAACAGCAACGCTGCGACCTTATCAGCGTCAGGGCGTCAATTGGCTCTCGTTCCTGCGTGAGTACGGATTGAACGCGCTGTTAGCCGACGACATGGGTCTCGGAAAAACGCTACAGGCTATCTGCATTATGCGCGGGCGCACGCTGGTAGTTGCGCCCACCTCGGTTGTTCACAGTTGGCGCGACCAGATCCAGCGCTTCCGTCCGAACATGCGCGTATCTCTGTACCACGGGCCGAATCGGGAGCTGTGTAGTGAGGCGGCAGTGACGATCACGACCTATGCTGTAATGCGCCTCGACATAGAGAAACTCATCGATGCAGGATGGGAGATGGTCGTTCTTGACGAGGCGCAGACTATCAGGAATCCCGATAGCCAGGTTGCGCGCGCTGCCTACCGTCTTCGAGCCCCTTTCAAAGTAAACTTGAGTGGTACGCCGGTCGAGAATTCCCTCGAAGATCTGTGGAGCCAATTTTATTTCCTCAATCCTGGATTGCTTGGGTCGCGGCGCGATTTCGAGGAAGGGTTCTCGCGGGCAGTCCGATCGGGCGATGCTAACGCAGCAACTCGGTTACGTAGCCGGGTTACGCCCTTTATCCTAAGACGTCTCAAGCGAGATGTCGCCAAGGAATTACCGCCCAAGACCGAAGTGGTGTTAGCGTGCGAGTTGAGCGCGGACGAGCGCACGTTGTACGAGGCGGTGCTCGGTGCTTCGCGTACCGAACTCTTGCAGCGCCTTGAGCAGGGGGAGAGCGTCTTCTCGGTTTTGGAGATCTTATTACGTTTGCGACAGGCGTGTTGTCATCCGGCTTTGTTGCCTGGTCACAACGCTCCATCCTCCAGTAAAGTTGACATGCTTGTCGAATCGCTTGCTGCTTCGATTGTACAAGAGCACCGCGCGCTGGTGTTTTCCCAGTGGACCTCTCTGCTCGACCTCGTGGAGCCGCATCTACTCGAACGCGGGATTTCGTTCTCACGAGTCGACGGTTCGACACTCAATCGTGCCGAGCTTGTCGAGCAGTTTCAACGGCCGGATGGCCCGAACGTGATGCTGTTGTCGCTCAAGGCGGGGGGATTAGGGCTTACGCTGACGGCAGCCGACCACGTGTATATTCTCGACCCGTGGTGGAATCCCGCTGTTGAGGATCAAGCTGCCGACCGCGCCTACCGTATCGGTCAGGAAGATCCGGTCATCGTGCACCGCTTGGTGGCTCAAGATAGTATCGAGGAGCGCATCCTCGAACTGCAGCAGCGTAAGCGTGAACTTCTCGCAGCGGCTCTCGGCGAGAGTGGCGAAGTGGCACTTTCACGGGAGGATGTCTTGCAGCTTTTGGCGTGAGCGGGGTGGGGCACACAAAGGAGGACGTGAGGGCGGCGAGAGGGGAGAAATTGCGTTGCTAACGTGTTGGTTCGTGTTGGTATCTGTTTGGAATGGAACTTGATTTCGAGGAATACTGAAGCATCCTGACCGCTTATAGCGATAGGGGGTGACATGGAACGGGCTCGCTCTCAGACAGATACAGATGCATCGGGCATCTCATCAGGGTACCCGCACGGCGTCCCGCGTGGACGGCTTGTGCGGCGATCGCCACCGAAGCTTGCAAGCAGCGATGTACGCCCGCCCCGTCTCAACATGCGATCGGCTCGTCTGCGCCTGCGTATTCGGAGGCTTCTTCCATCCTTTTTGTCGGTCGTGTGTTTCTGTGCCGGTGCGAGCTATATGGCGCTCCTTCCAGAGCAAGGCGATGCACTTGGTGCCGCTCCGCAAGACTCCTCGCTTTTACAAGCTGTCGAAGAGGTCGCGCGCTCGTATTCCCGTTTGCGCATAGAGCCGGTCCGCTACCTCGGGCCCGAGGCGATGGCCCCGGTTGAGGTGGTGAGCGTTGCGCCAAACGAGGAGGAACCAAACACAGAGGAGTTCAGGGCCCCGCATCACGGGGAACCGCCGGCGTTTTCGAGGAGCGTGCTGGTCAGAAAGGTTCTGCAGATCATACAAAAACACGCCCCACGCAATCAGAATGCCAACGCCCTTGCGGAAGCGATTGTGCAGGAGAGCACGGAGCAACGCTACGATCCGCTCTTCGTCGCGGCCGTCATTAAGTCGGAGAGTACATTCAATGCGTTCGCGCGTTCGCACGTTGGCGCGCAGGGATTGATGCAGATCATGCCAAAAACAGGGGCATGGCTTGCAGATATAGGAGATATGCCGCGCGGGAATCTTACCCATGTCGGCTACAACTTGAAGCTCGGAATCAAATATCTCAAGCAACTCGAGCAGGGGTATGGAGGAGACCGAGTCTTCACGTTGATTGCGTACAATTGGGGGCCGGGGCGTGTAGAGTCTGCTGCGGACGGAAAGCGCCGAGTGCCGCCCGAGGTTATGACGTACGCCATCAAGATCCTCAACGACTATCGTCGCTGGCGTCGAGAGATACTTTGATTTGCCCTTCGTGGAGTCGAGTGGGTGATAATGTGGCAGGCGGGGGTTTCGCCTCGCTTCCCTAGACTCCCTTCCATACTTCACGTTACACTTAAGGTATGAAGCCGACGAACGACAGCACCGATGAAGGTATTGAGGTCGAGGTTGAGCGCTCGCGCTTAGCCGAAGAGATCGACGATTTAAGAACGACAATTCTCCGTTTGGCAAAAGATAGGGACCGCTTGCCCCAACCACTTTTTTGGTCCCTGTTTAACTCACGGCTGAAGGAAATCAAACGAAACAAAGAGTTGTCTAGATTGGTCAGCGAAGTGTTCAACGGAACCGAGGAGTCTTGAGGTTCCTTCTCAAAGCTTCCATGTACCTCGGGCTTCCGGCCGCAAAGCACTGCGTCAAACTGACCAGAGGTGCGTGCCAAGCGCAGAGTAACGGTGGGTTAGTTCTCTAGCTGTACACCTCTGCGCGTCGGCGCGATTTCGCTAATCTTCTCTGAAGCCTTGTCTGGAACCGTATTTCCCCCTGCTTTGCTATTCTCTCGTCGCAGCTCTCGGCCCGACTGCGGAAACAGGGTGCCGAATCGGGTATGTGTACGAAGGAGCTTTCTCATGACAAGGACGACAATAATTCCAGCGATTGACGCATCTTTACAGGTCACGCTCCCAGCGCCAGGGTAATGCGTGGAAGGCTGGCACCTTGCGCGCAGGGATATGCCTGGTTTTCGTGAAAGCGTTGTAAAAGGGCCGCATGGCGATGTTGTACAATTGGAGGTGTCTTCGTGGGTTCAAGTGCCGTACGTGCTGCAAAGGCTTCATTGTGCGCCGATGAGGGTCGTGTTTGTCGATGACAGCAACCCGCAACAAGCGGGCATTAGAGACTTTCTGCGCATTAGTAACTCTACCAACATCAAAGAGATACTTGAAAAGCTCAAGGGACATCTCGATGCAGCGGAGTCCTTCAAGCCGCACGAGCTGCCACCGCCGGGGAGTATAACGTGCGCCGCTGACTGGATGTGTGCGCACGATTTTTCGCAGATCGTAGGGCGGCGTCTGGCAACTACGGAGGTGCTTCGGGTGCCAGAGACGGAAGAGCGCCTTGATGCGGAGTTCAGGAGCGCCGCTGTGGCGGCGTTCTCCTCGGGGAGGCCGGTGATAGTAACACTTCCTGTTGGGATGCAAGCGCAGGCTGTCGCCGCTGTTCTCAGAGATGCGTGTTCCTACGTTGCGGATAGTGATGCGCTCAAGTCGAGGGTAAAGGTATGGATGCCAGACTCGGTAAGCTCGTACACTCAGGCGTGGAATGCGGAGCTCTCTCTGCAACAGTTTTTCGAGACTACGGCGGGATCGTCCCAGACGCCTCACGAGCCGATTCCTGCAATGAGAGAGGAATTGCCAGAGCCCACACAAGAGCCGACAGAGGACGGCTCTGAGCGTGCGCCTTCGCCTAGTGAGCGGCTCAAGGATGCATATGAGGATGCTCTCGTGTTGAGTCTAACGTCAGAAGGTTTCGGTGGTGAACAGCCGGAGGTTTCGGATACGCTTGATCAACAGCTGCCGGTCGGTGGAGTTTTAGGCACCCAGTCCGAGGGAGTCTCGTTGACTGAGGATTCTCCAAGTCTTGATACCTCCAAGCCGTCTGAGTGTGCTCCGAA
Source organism: Bdellovibrionota bacterium (assembly GCA_044337105.1). Taxonomy (GTDB): domain Bacteria; phylum Bdellovibrionota_C; class UBA2361; order UBA2361; family OMII01; genus OMII01. The sequence goes on from JBIIOE010000001.1 coordinate 20,560, forward strand.
TGCGCTTGCGGTGAAAAATCTGAACGAGACACAAAATTATGTATCTCGAGCGCTCGATATTCTCCTCGATCCGCCCAAGGAGTTTGCTGACGAAGTTACGTTTCGGATCGAGCATCTCGAGGGGTTCTTCACGTACAAGCTCGAACCTTATGCGAGGTCGCCCGTTACGGACGAGACCACGGTTATTCGTGAGTCGAAGGGAGCAGTAGAGCCGGCCGTAGTCTCTCCCGGACCTGCCGCACGGATTCTGGATCGATGTCGTATGCGGTCATTCGATGATACCGCACAGATGCTGTTCGAGGCACATGAGCACCTATGCGCTAAGTTTTCCGAGGAGCATCGCCCCGGCAACTCCGTGCAAGACGGGCATCTCGTGACGCTGCCGAACCACGGTAAAGCGATATTCGTGAGCGATCTCGAGGGGGATGTCGCGAAGCTCGCCTTGCTCATCGACCAGTACGATCTGATCGATGCATGGAGACGCGATGAACCCATTTTTCTGTGTGTCCTTGGCGATATGGTAGACCGATCTACCACAGGCTCGCTCTTAGTTGAGTTCCTACTGGAGCTCAAGGTCCGCGAGGGATTTTCGCGTCAGGTCATTATCCTGCCTGGGAACCACGAGCTTTCGTTGGAGATGAATTTCCAGAAGACCAAGAATTACAGAAGTGACGAACCTTCTCTCCTTGGAGACATCTCGGAAGGGAGTATCCCCGTGGAGCCGACACGCAGAGTGGGCAAGACGCTATCAAGATGCTTCATGAACTTTGCCCTAACCCGGCGCTAAGGGTGGAGGGTCGGGTGCCATCGATCGACGAGGAGTCGTACAGAGCGCGCTGGGGCCTTTTCACGCTCTTCCACAGCATCTTCCACGCTTTACCGCGGAGCATAATCTCCGAGAATGGGCTGTTTGCGGCTCACGCGAGTTTCCCCATGCATGGACCTCTGGCGGAGCTCTTCGACGAACAAGTGCTAGTGATTACTGATCCGAGTAGGTATCGCGCAGCGCTCGCCCGTGAGATATTCGACGGCGAGCATGCGAGGGCCTCAACGGATAATTTGACGTGGAATGACCTTGACGCGGATCTTGGTGGTGATGGTGTGTTCGTTCCGATCTCCGACCAGCGTCGTCAATCCGACAGTGGTGGGGGATTATTCTCGCCCCTTGATTTCGAGCGTTTTTGCCGTGGAACTGGGACATCGTTAATGATTCGAGGTCATCAGTCGACGGGACCTAAAGGGGCCAGCGTTCCACAGGTGGTGAAAGCCTTTTACGAGCGGGAGGGCCTTCGGCATCCGGAGGTATGGACCCTCGGAGGTGTCGTAACGGTCGAGTCTCGTGCAACGTGGAGCGCACTGCTCGATCTTTCTATTCCACAACCAACTCCGACTGATGTTGAGTGGATTGGACTCGTCAGAAAAGGCTCCCTACAAGGGGCAGGAACGCACGAGAACGGCAGGTTGCTCCCGCTTGGGCCTGCCAAGAGTTTTCTCATGCGCCTGCCCCCTCTATGAAGTGCGGTCTACGCTGAGGCAGCTATTCCATGCGTGTAGGGTCCGCGAGAATTCGGCGGGCGATCTGAATTCGTGCTTCGATTCGGCCGTCTGGAACCCCGAAGCGTTGCCACAGAGGCCTATCCTCCATAATGCGCACCACTTCTCTGAAATCTCCAGCTACGAGTGGCGGATGGAGCAGCTTTCTCGTTGTCGGCGTGTAGTCACCTCGATAACGCAGATCGAAAAGCAGCTCTTGGGCCGCGCGTGGGAGAGCACCCCAGGAGGTAGTCCCATATGCGCGCACAGTCTCAGGCTTACTCATTATTCGCTGAATGTCGGCGATTATCGCTGGTCGAATAATCTCGGTAAAGATGCGCTGTTGGGCCTCTGCGGTAATAGTTGGAGAGCTATCGCGGTATTGCTTCACGAAAGCTTGCGCCGTAGCGCCCCGTAAACCTGCGGCGTAGGAGAAGAAGAGTGCGTCTCGGGGAGCTACGCCGGCGCGTGTGAGATCGTTGATGATAGACTTCGCAGATCGTTGCCCCATGTCGTAGCCGGGGCCTAGGGTGACCCCGCTAGCTGCTCCGCTCGGCCAGTGAATGACGCGGCTGAAGTAGCGCGTCCCCTCTTTACCGACCTCGGCTTGAAAGGTGTCACTACCGAACGCCGCTGGAGACTTATGCGTTGGAGCGGCGGGCTTGCCTGTGGTCGTAGCGGTCCTGGTAGTGGTGGTGGTCGGCGTGTCGGATTGGCGATACGGGAAGCAATAGTTACAGTCGGGTCTCATGAGAGCATTCTCCAAGCGATAAGTTGTAGAGGATGAGTTCGGCACGCGAGGAGCGTTGTTGCTAGCGGATGGCAGTACGCTCGTTTTTTTTCTCGGCCCTTCGTGGAATCGAGTGGGCGGCAACAAGGATAGAGGCAGCGCAAGTACTTATTTTAAGACATAAATCGGGCCATTTTTACGTTTTCAAGCTCCCACTAGATCCGTCGATGAGCCTGGAAAATTTACCGACGGGGTCTGGAACGTATCCCCAAATTCCTAAGCCGTCTCCCTATAACGCCCACCAAGACCAGAAAGAATACCAGCGAAGGAAGTGGTCGTAGCGATGCAAGTGTGCCAGCCGGGGCGGGGAGTGTTGCGCGCGCTTGCTCGGCCCAGGTGCGCAGAGCGCTGCTGCGGCGGGCGGAATCGCTTCCCCATCGACCGCCGTCACTCAGGCGCACTGACTCCTCGTAGGATACGGATATGGGTGGGTAGTTTACCAGCTGCTGATCGTGTTGCAGCGCATCTACGTGTCTCTTTGCCCGAAGTACGAGTCGCTCGTGGAGATCGAGTATGAATACACCAAAGAGATCGTTGACGAGGTTCCAGCGCGAGCCTGCTAGCTCTGCGTCGTACTTCAGGATGCCCTTCCAGGTGAAAGGGCTCTGCGAAACGACGGATCGAGTCGGAGTTGACCCGTATAAAGACGGGAGCAGGGGGAGCTTGGCGAGGTCGTATTCCAGTGGCCCGCCTGGTGACCCTTTCTCAGCGTAAAAGAGTCGCTGTCCTTTCTCCGAAAGAACAAACTCTACGAAAGCTCGCGCAAGCTCGCGATTCGGTGCTCCCTTCAGCACGGCGATGCCGTCGCCGTTGACGGAGGCATAATCCTCCGGAACCACAAATCCGATCCTCTCGGCGCCGACACGGTAAATGATGTCGCTGGCGTATGTATCGATCGCCAAGCCGTATACGATCTCCGCCGTGGCGATCTCTTTTCCGACCTGCGTACCTCCGCCGGAGAAGTTGCGCACGTTGCCGCCGAGCCTTTGCAGCAACGTCCAGCCCTCGTCCCAGCCAGCTCCCTGTAGGATGATCTCGTACATCGCGTGCATACTGCCGCTCTTGCGTGGGTCGCCGGCGCCGATGAGATCGAAATAGGCGGGGTGTGCGAGGTCGTGCCAGGTACGCGGAGTGGGAAGATGCAATCGCTCAAGAGCGACCTTGTTATACAGGATTCCAAAGGTGTTCAAGGCGGCGGCGAACCAGTCGCGCGAGGGAGAAACGAGCGGAACGCCGAATACACTGTGAGGAATGCGCTCTATAACGTCAGGAGCCAGCTCAATCGACTGCAGGTTCCCATCGCGGGCGAGCTCGAGAAAATTATCGAGACCTCCACCGAACAGGAGATCGATTCCAACCCCGGACGGGCTCTTGCGATAGTTGGCTTTGAGGTACTTCGCGATGTCCGAAGATCCCCCAATGTCGTACCAGCGGATGACTACTGTATCTCCTGTGCGCTCATGCCAGTGCTCGGAAAACGCACGTTCGAATTCGCGTCGTATTCCCTCCCAATGAGGAGATGCGGCGATTAGCTCACGCTGTTCGGCATGGCCAATACTGGCGGTAAAGAGCACAGCGCCTGTGGCGACGATCTTCGAGATGCTCCGCGCATCGGGCTTCGAAGAGAGCCGCTCGGCCAGATAAAATGCGACAATCAGAGCGAGCATCACGATCGAGCCCAGGGCAGACGCCAGCTCGACCCCGTCCGGACGGGCCATCAAGGCGTAGATCGCTTTGCTAATCGGGTAGAAGCGCTCCTCCATGGCTAGGAGTATTCCGTCGCTCACCTCAATCATAGAGTATGCAAAGGTGAGAACCGCGCCTACCGCGAGGTGTCGACTCATCAAGGGAAAGAGTATCCGCCATGCGACTTGCGGGGGGCGTGCACCTACCATGAGAGCGGCCTCCTCCAGCGAGACATTCGCCTCTTGAAGGCCGGCATATGCAGAACGCACCATGGCAGGGGTGCGTCTTACGATGTACGCAGCGATCAATAGCGGAAATGGATTGATGCGGTTGTCGAGCGGGGTTCCCGAAAATGCCCCAATATAACCGAAAGCAAAGACGATACCGGGTATCGCAAGGGGGATGATAGTAATTACCTCAAAGAGCCAGGAGGCCCTGGTGCGACCACGCGCCACGAGGTAGGCGCTGAGAAATCCTATGATGACGGTCAGTATGCTGGCCACAGCGCTCAACCAGAGGCTGGTCATCAGACTATGAGCAGACAGGGGATGTCGCAGCACGTCGATGAAGTGCATGACGGTCCAACGTTGAGGAAGTACGGACATGAACCAATCGTCACTGATGGCAACGAGTAGCACTGCGATCTGAGGAATCGACGAGAGCGCCACATACAGGGCGATAGCTGCAACGGTGCCATACGCCGCGAAGCTACCCATAGGGCGCCGCTCCTGCGATTCACGAGATCGCCCCGACCCTGCATACGCTCCCTGCAGGAGCGAAGCCTTCGAGAGGTAAAAGAGCGTGAGAGAGATCAGGCACACGAAAACTATGAAGGAATACCCAACCGGGTTTTCGTTGAGGTCAGCCAGCATATTGAAGATCTGTACCGAGATTACATTTCGATATTCGAATACGAGTGGCGTTCCAAGGTCTGTGAAGCTCGAGATAAAGACCAACACCGCGCCTGCAAACCAGCCGGGGTAGGAGAGCGGGATAGTAATGCGCCTCAATGTCCTCCAACGTGAAGCACCGCTCATGATGGCGGCCTCCTCAAGCGCGACATGAGAGGTTGCCAGCGACGCCCTCAGACTAAGGTAGAGCACGGGTACTACGTGAATCGTTTGGAGTGCGATGATCCCTAGTACGTTACCGCCACCGAGCCATGCGATAGGGCGCTCGATTATGCCGGCATCGAGGAGCGCCATATTCACGCTACCGAAGCGACCGAAAAGCTGTCTCACGCCCAGCACACCCACAAACGGCGGCACTACCAGCGGCATGAGCAGAAGCGGGTGTAGGATGAATCCAAAAGGTATTTTAAAACGGGCTAGTCCGAGAGCTAGCGGATAGGCTATCAAGGTGCTCAGTAGAGTGACTGCTAGAGCAATATTGAGCGAGTTGTAGATAACCTCTCGAAAAAACTGAGTGCTGGCCATCACGGTAAAGAAGTGCAGGGAAGGTGAGCCATTGACAAAAAAGGCCCGTAAGAGCACATGACCTAGTGGAAAGCCCATAAAGATCAGAAAGAAGGCCCCGAGAAGCAGGGGCGAGGATCGGAAGATCTTCATAAGGTAGTGCGTTGGATCGCTCGGGTGGTTTGTGAGTTCCGTCCAGATCAACTACTATCGGAGGCGCTCGAGGGAAATATGCTAAAGACCAGTTTCATTGCACTTTCTGTCTTTTGTATCGCGACGGTTGCACCCTGCCTAGCCCAAACTCGCGTTGAGGGTCAGGTGTTGAGCCCGACTCCATGTCATTTGAGTGAGAAGGGCGCAGCAGATATGTGCGCGCAGATAGCCGTGGCAGTTCCTGGGAAGCTGAAATTTCACCGCATCGGAGACCGAAGAGGCAGGGCGATCAAAGCGGCTGTAAGCCACGAGGGCGACTTCGCTGCAAAGTTCCGGCAGCGCGGCCGCTACAAGGTCTCGTTCGACTCCTCTTCGGGTGATGTCAAGTCTCTTAAGATTTCGCCGACGCTCATCACGGTGCGGGGTCGCAAGGCGGCTCAGGCTGAACTGTTTCTCGTGGCTCACAAGAGCTACGGAGAGCTGCCGGCAGCTGCGATATCTACCGGCTGCGAGATCGAGTAAGACGCTCCTGCCGGTTTCCGAAGAGCAAAGTTTTTAATCGACAGCAGATCTCTCTTTGCACGCAAGATGCAAACGGGATTGGGTTGTGTAGATCGAGCACCGCTCGACGATATCCTGGGTAAGCAGCTCATCGACTCCGAGTGCATCAGCTATATCTTGTGAGGAGATCAGTCTGGTAAGCCATGCGAACGCTGGTCCGCGGTCACCCTCGGGGCGTATGTCAGCCAGCGCAAAACGTAATGAACCGTCTTGGAGCGCCCCTGAGAAGTCCACGGTGCCGTTAAAGAACCTGCCGGGTGCCCCGAATGAATCGAGGGGGACAGCGAGGTTTGCCTTTACAGAATCGTTCTCCAGGGCGAACCACGCATGCTCCGCGATGACTCGCAATGCGCGGTAAGAGGTCAACCGGATCCACGAGTTGAAGATCTCTGCCGGAACGATGACCTCTCCAGCGGCACCGTCGGTCGTAATCTCACGAATCCGGGAGTCTATCTCCTCGATAGTGCGCTCGTGCTCCTCCGAGACCTCAGGGACCGGTAGCGGTTGAGGCTCGGTGTCCATGGTTTTGAGAACCGAGCGAAAGCTGGCGTACCCAAAGCCGACGAATCCGATCGTGCCCACAGCGCACATGAGCGCTATAACGACGAAGATGCTCACTCCTTTTCGAAACGACTCAACCATAACCTTCCGTGTCTTCAGTGGGATTGGGGATGATAACGGCGTCCTCGGCCTTCCATCCCACACGTACTCGGTCACCGATCCGTGGTGTCCCTACCTCTTTTGATGCAGAAACGGCCCTAATGCGTAGTGAAATTCCTTCAGGACTACCAACTACGAAATCACACCACCCGCCACGATACGTAAGTTGGTGAATTTCGGCCTCAAAAGAGATATCTGTAGGCGTAGTCTCGTACGCTACAAAGGCAACCGACTCGGGACGAACACACAGGAGGGCAGGGCCGGCTGACAAGGGCTTCACGGAGTACGACGCTGCGAGATAAGGCGGTACGGTGTAGCCTTTGCTCGGCAAGCCTCGTAAGTGTGCAACAAGGTGCCCTCCGTCCGAGCCACTCTCCAGGTTGCAGGGCATCAGGTTCGCGTCACCGAGAAATTGGGCAACAAAGACAGACGACGGGTTTTCATACAACTCGCGAGGAGAGCCTACCTGGGCGAGGCCGCCGCGGTTGAGCAGTGCTATCCGGTTTCCGAGGGTCAAGGCATCTTCTTGGTCGTGAGTCACGTAGACCATGGTGAGCCCGAGCCTCGCATGCAGCGCGGAGAGCTCCTGACGGATTTCGTCACGCAACCTGGCGTCGAGATTTGATAGAGGCTCGTCAAGAAGGACCACGGAGGGGCGCAGCGCAAGGGCGCGGGCGAGTGCAACACGTTGCTGCTGTCCGCCGGAGATCTCGTGGGGATAGCGGTGCTCAAAGCCTCCGAGCCGCACCAATTCCAGCGCCTCATCGACCCGACTACGAATCTCATGCCCCGAGACCCGCTTGACCTCCAAGCCGAAGGCTATGTTTTGAGCGACCGTCATGTGCGGCCACAGGGCGTAGTTCTGAAACACCATCCCGATTCCGCGCTCCTGAGGAGCAACAGGGTCGAGCGCGCGGCCGTCCATGAGCACTGAACCCGTATCGGCACGCTCGAGACCGGCGATGATACGAAGCAGCGTTGACTTACCGCACCCAGACGGTCCCAAGATAAAGAAGAACTCGCCCGAGCCGATCTCGAGCGACACGTCGTTTAGCACGGACGTTTGTCCAAAGCGTTTGGAGATAGTGCGGAGGGAGAGAGAGCTCACGAGTTGGGTATAACGGTGGTCTCTGTTTCCATCAAGACTCTATCGTATGCCCGCTCGCCTGTAGGGAAGCGTGAAGACGCCCCTCCCTGTTGATAAAACGAATCTCGCTATGTCACTCTTAGGGCCGATAACGCCATAAATCCAAAGAGAGAAGAGCGGTAGAGGGTCGTCTCTAAGGAAGCAAGGCAAAATCCCTCCCTTGGAGGACTCAGTACGCGCATCCTCAATTCGTAGCCACTCTTCAAAAAGCGGGATTCATCATGGCCATTTCGATTCCTCAGATTATCGCGCAACTGTCTAGCGAGCTGCGAATTACCAGGCAGGAGTGCGCCAAGGTGTTGGGGATCAGTGAAGCTACGCTTTCTAGCTATGAACAAGGTGCTGTGCCTACCAGTGCAGACCGAATGCTCATCGAAAAGCTCGTATCGCCCCTTGCTGTGGTGCAGATGCTCAAGGGAAAAGAGCGGCTTTTGGGTGTTAAGCTGCACGAGCGCCTCATGCGAGTTGCGGTGTCAAGGGTCTCTCAAGGAGAGCTTCTTGAGTCAAAGGGCAAACTTGAGCATCGGGAACAAATGGAGTTCCTTGATCGCCTGATTCCGCGCCCGTCTGGCTTTGACAAATAGGACCACTCTGCTCGTGGCTGTTTTTGGAAACTCTAAAGATTGGGGCAGGGGGAAGGCCTTGCGAGTAAGAGCTGCTTTAGAGGGGAAGCGGGGGAAACCTACCCGTCACGAGAAAGTCGAGGTTGGTTTGATATTCGATTTTCGTGATGTGGAAAACCGCTGGTGTATCCGCTGCGAGACACCGAGGACTTTTCCACATCGCCCAAGTCGGAGAGCGGCCTAAGATCCGCCTTCGCGGCAGGAAGAAGGGGATTGCCTCGCTTCCTGAGGGATGACGTTCACTAAGAGAGCGGAGGTCTGGCCCTTTCCGAAGAAAGAGCGAAGAGGGGTATCGATACGTGCAACTATCGTGCTGCCCTCAGCCGCGCTTCGAGGGGGCGCCGCGTTTCATCAGCTCGAACAATTTAAGCATATCGCTAAGGCTTCTCTTTTGGTCATCTGCTAGCTGCTCGTCGGCGTAGTAGGGGTCTCCTTGAAAGCGTATCGTTGCAGTTTGAGCGCGCGCTAGAGCTTTGGCTGCCTCGATATGTTTGCTGGATGCGGTCAGGTCAACCCACTCCCAGACGTCTCCTGAGGAGTGATCTCGTTCAAAAGACAGAGCAGGAGATTGCCAGCGGTAGTCATCGGCGGCTACTTTAAAAGAATTCACAAAGAGCCAGTCGCTCCCGTAGTATTTCACCTTGAAGCGTAGCCACAGGTCACCCTTATTGAAGCCGATATATAACAGGGCGCCACTGCGGAGAGTGTCACCTTTTGGAGTTATGAAGAAGCGATATTCAACGGTATCCCTTTCGATATCCATCCCGAGCAGAAGCTCGGCTACTTCCGGATTGTTACCAAACCTCCTGTAAACCTCTCGAATCAGGCTTAGTTGATCTTCAGAGAGTCCGTTTCCGTTGCTGAGCTTAAACGACTTTGACCCGTATGCGCCGCTAACAGAGGTAAGCAGAGTTTTCGCTCCTGGTACTACAGGCTCGGGGGAAAAAGCCTTTACTTCCTGATACAGTTTGAGTGGCAGTATGGAAGAGGTCGATTTGTATTTATTTCCCGCTTTTGCATACGAGCGGAACACGAGTCTTTCTCCGTTTTCCAATACTACCGGGTAAAAATCGAATCCCTGTGAATCAGTTTTAGCTGGCTGAGAACTCTCAAAATAGCCTTTCATGGCTCTGTATTTTTCGTACGGAAGCGTCTGGCTGAAACAGGTGCTTGACTCCATACCTGAACAGAAGCCGCTATAACCTTCCTTCTCTGAAGGATTGCCTAAATCGGCGAAGACGAAGAGCTCTTTCCCGTTCGGCTCAAATACAGCGGCATCTGGCGTCCCCTCTTTTGTCGGAGAGCCTGCAAGAATCTCAGCATTTCTATTTGCATGGCAGCTGGTCAGAACAGCAAGGAGAAAAAGTGTAGTCACCGCGTGCCGTTTCATAATTCGATTTCCTATCTTGAGGTACATTTCCTTGTTGTATCAGACCAACTCCTTACCGCAAAAAAGATTCCGAGAATAGCAAGATGTGATTGCGGCCTTATATGTAGATGTTATCCGAATAGGAGCCGAGACTAGGGCGGGGGCACGGCCTCGTCGGAACTCCTATCAGCCGCGATAGCTCCTAAAGGCATCGAGGATCTTCACAGCCGCTTGGTTTAGCGCAACACGTTGTGCTTGGGATGCTACACTGCGTGCAAATGCATGCTGCTCAGCAAGAGGTAGAATCACCCCCGCAGAGAAGCGCTTGTCTTGGCTGATAAAAGTTCCCTCGGTCGGAAACGCAGCGACGAGTGCTCCCGTGCGTCCATCGAGCACAGTGATATCCATAACAACGACACCTTGAAGCTCTGAACTCTTGCTTGAGATTGCCCCAGGGACGAAGATGCGACTTTGGCCTCCTTCGACCTCATGCACTTCCTCTGTTACGAGCGCTTTGAGAATAAAAGGTCCCACTGCGCCTTGTGGTAGATCGGCCTGATACTTACCGGAGCCAAGCGGCTTTGCTGCTGTAGGGGTAAGAAGCACGAAATTGCCGACTCCGGCTAGAGACGACGTGAACTGCGCTGCGATGTTAATGTCTCGACGTGAGACCTGCCACGAACGTTGGGTGACATCAAGGGCACCGTCAGTGTGCTGAGTAAGATGATTTTGTGCGTTACTCTTAGTGATGCTTTGACCTGACAACTCTCCTTCTATCTCTCTGTTGTAGCTCCGATCTCGCTGCACGGTTGACGTGTGGTGGCTGTTTGGTCTGCAGCTTGTCGTAGAGCCAAAGTCTTAGTCTGCGATTCGGATGCTTCCTTTTCGCGGGTTCGTACTGTATCCCGAGCGACTCCGCGTAACGAGTCGGTTGATTCAGCCTTGTCCGATTGGCTGCCGTGCTGTTGCGAAGACTGATGGGCTCGTATCTTTATATGGTATCTCGATCCGCTCAACACTGCTCGAGCAGTGCCAACGATAACCCCAAAAAGACCCGTGAACGGCAGGAAGTAGATACCGGTCGCTCCTTGTCCCTGAAGATGCTGTAAAGGCCAGAGTGTATAGAAGGCACCACACGTCACCGGCGCGGAGGCTCCCGCCGCGATCGATCCAAGGCCGAGGCCGAAGGACTCGAGCATAGAGCGGTCGTACTCACTCGATACTCGAGGATTGATCTCCCGAGCGCTACATGAAGCGATAAAGCTCGCGAGCAATACGAGATAGATTTCCTTGAACACTCCCAGTAGATCGGCTGCGATTTTCTAAACTTAACAATAGGGCGGAGCAAAACGCCCGTCACTCCGGGCTTGCTTTTTATCCTCCAACCATCATCTTGGTCATCTTCTTCACGAAGCCCGCGGGATCCTCGAGCTTCGTTCCTTCGCTGAGAAGTGCCTGACAATACAGCAGCTCGGACCACTCCTTTTGCGTGTCTCGCGGCAGGTCCTTCATGCGAGTGAAGACCGGATGTTCTGGATTGAGCTCCATCACCCGCTTGGTTTTCGGCATCTCCTTACCCATCTGCCGATAAAACTGCTCCATATACTGTGAGTTGCCATCGTCGTTTACCAAGCAAACAGCGGAGTCGGTGAGGCGGGTCGACAGGCGTACGTCTTTGACGTGCTCAGACAGGGCGGATTTCACGATTTCCATGAGGGACCCGAGCTGCTCTTGCTGCTCTTTGAGCTTCTCTTCGCGCTCTCTCTTTTCGTCATCGGAATCGAGTTCGAGCGAGGGGTCGGATACGGATTTGAACTCGAAGTCCTGATACTTGTCGAGGCGTGGTGCAACGAACTCGTCGACTGGGTGATCGAAGAGTAGCACTTCGTATCCCTTCTGGTTTAGTCGCTCGAGCAGCGGACTGCTCTTGAGTACCTCAAGTGCGTTGCCCGAGAGATAATAGATCGCCTTTTGTTCATGCTTCATGCGGGCGACATACTCAGCGAGTGTTGTCGGCTCGCTCTGAGTCGATGAATTAAAGAGAAAAATCGGCAAGAGGGAGTCCTTTTTGTCGAACTCTCGGACCAGCCCTTCCTTCAGTGTAGCACCGAAGTTGGCCCAAAACGCCTCGTATTGCTTGCGGTCATCGGTGAGCATGTCTGCGAGCGTCTTGAGAACCTTCGTCGTCAGCGCGCGTCGTATCTGGGCGATCTGTCGGTCCTGCTGAAGTATCTCTCGAGAAACGTTCAATGAGAGGTCGCTACTGTCAACCACGCCTTTCACGAAACGAAGATAGGGGGGTAGCAGCTCTTCGCAGTCATTCATAATCAGAACGCGCTTCACGTACAGTGAGAGTCCACGCTCGCTACCTTCGTAATCGAAATTCCAAGGGCGGGAAGGGGGGATGAACATCAGAGCGTGAAACTCCATCGTTCCTTCCGCTTTGTAGTGAACCGTCTTGAGTGGTTCGGAGCGATCGTGTGTGAGGTGTTGATAGAACTCTTGGTACTCTTCGGTGCTAACGCTCGAAGCAGGCTTAGTCCAGATAGCTTTCTGACTATTGAGGACCACATCCTCTGTGGTCGTCACCTCCTGCGAGGGGTCTATCGTGCTCTTTTCCTTGCGTGATACCTCCATCTTCACCGGGTAGCCGATGAAGTCCGAGTGTTTCTTGATGATTGAACGGAGTACCCATTCGTCGGTGTAATCTTCGAGTCCACCTTCCTCGCCTGTGCTCGGTTTGAGGTGTAGGGTAATGGAGGTTCCTGTGCCAGCCTCGCGAACCGTGGGCTCGATGGTGTAGCTTCCCTTGCCATCCGACTCCCATCGCACGCCCTCGGACATACCTGCCCTCTGTGTCTCCACCGTGACCTTATCGGCTACGATGAATGCAGAGTAGAACCCCACACCGAACTGGCCGATCAGATCGGCGTTCTTTTCCTTTGCCAGCTTGAACTGCTTGGTACCTGAGTGCGCTATCCGCCCCAGGTATTCTCGAATCTCCTCGGCGTTCATACCGATGCCGTTGTCCGATACCGTGAGCGTTCTAGCCTGCGGGTCTGGGGTAAGGCGAATGACGGGCTCGTACCCCTGCGGCATGAGGTCGGTGTTAGTAAGGGCTTCGATCTTCAATTTGTCGAGAGCGTCGGATGCGTTGGATACGAGCTCTCTCAAGAATATCTCTGGGTGCGAATAGAGAGAGTGGATAATAAGGTGAAGGAGCTCGTTAACTTCGGTTTGAAATTGTTCGGTTGTTTTTTCCATACGTCACGATCGTAAAGTTCAGTGGTTTCGATAGGAGGGGCAATAAGCATTGGGCAGCAAAAATTCAAGGGGGTGGCCGCTGGGTGGATATAAATACAGCGGCTACGACGGAATTTGCGGGCAGTGCCGAGCTGTGAGAGGGTCAAATCACTGTTTCGGGGCGCACGCCACCCTACGGAGACAAGGCAAAACCCCTCCCAGCTGCGAAGACGGAACTTGTCAAGGAGGCTAATCGTGAATTGTATCTATCACATTACAACGAAAGCAGAAGCCGAAAGCGCCTTGCGCCGAGGAGAATACCTTCCCGCTGACTTCGAGAAAGACACCTTCATACACTGCTCCTATTCGCAGCAGATTGAACGCGTAGCGAATTTGAGATTTCGCGGGTGCTCCGATCTGGTACTGCTGAAGATAGACCGGTCTCGTGTGATGTGTCCGATAATCGACGAGAACCTCGAAGGAGGATCGGAGCTTTTCCCTCACATCTATGGCCCCTTACCAAGGGAGGCGATTGTGGAGGTGCTGGAGCTTCCATGCCAATCGGACGGAACGTTCGAGATCCCGAGTTTGTAGCAGAGTTAAAAGATCTCTCTGGTTCCACTGTGAGGTACCAATCGAATCTGCTCGAGCTCGTTACAAGCGGTAGTCAAAAGAGGCGCAACACTTCATCGTCACTGCCGATTACTACCAGCATATTCCGTCTCGTGCCTTATTGTGGCAGCATCGGTGAGGTATGCCTCCGCGTCGTTCGTTCCGTCAAAAACCAGCTTGGCAGAGTGCCGGCACCCCGATCGTCTCGTATGTGCGCGAGGGGGCTCGGGTACGGGTTGATTTCTCGTACTCGCCGACCCGAGTGAAAGCGGTCAAGGCCGTCCAAGGGGCTCGCTTTCACCCCGACGACAAAAGTTGGTCTGTACCCTTCACAGCGATTGAAAGTCTTCAGACCTCGAAGGAGTTTCCAGCTATACAGGTACTCAACGGACTCGGCGATGGTAGCGTTGCGCCAGAACCGCTCGACCACGCCATGACGACGTTACGTGAGAATCCGTTCAGAGTTTTAGAAGGTGTAATCGCTGCCGTCTGTCCGGAGGTTGTGATACGGCTTCATCCTGAGAAGCGACGCTTGCGGGTTGTTCCACGCTTGAGTTCGACCGGCCATAAGATCGTCATGAAGAGTCCGGGAGCTCTTTTTTCGGCCTTCGATTGTTCCTATGTGGTGCCCACGGAGAGGCTTGGCGCTCTTTTAAAGAGGCTTCGCGATTCGCGCGTTACCTTCGCCGTGGATGAGGCGGCGGGTGAGGAGCTGGCTCTCTCGGCATCGTTGCGAAATGAGATCATCTCGTCACCAACGCTCTTTGGCTCGGAGCAGCTCGGCGAAGCCCTTTTGGTCCCGTTCGTAACTGCCGTTCAGCGTGAAGGGCGAACCTTCCGGCCGTGCTACTTCACCTCTGAACAGTTCAAGCTCGCATTCCCCGGTGTACAGCGAAAAGGAACACAGAAGCCATTTGAACTCGACGAAAAGGGGCTCTTGAAGCTCAGTGCGCGTCTCGATGCGTTACCGTTTACGGTGTGGCTCACGCGAGATGTGCACGACTTCCTGGAGCGTAAACGTGCGGATCTCCTGGCTGAGGTGAGTAACGTCGAAGGACCGCTCGAGGATTCGGCGCTCGAGGTGCTCTCGCTGCCGCTCATGTGGCGCATCTCCACTTCGGGACGCGGTTCTCTGGTGATCCATCTACCGCCCGAAAGTGAGGTGCGTGAGCTCGTCGTCTCGCGCTGTATGGAGCTGCTCGGAACGCGCTACGATCGCGAGGCGAAGTGTTTGATTATCGAGATACCGGACTCGAAGCTCTCCTCAGTGGTCGCAGAGGTGACTCACTTATGCGAGGTGCACGGCCTTTCTCTGATTCCCAAGAGTGAGAGCTTTGCCGAGCTGGAGACGGAGGTGCGTAAGCGAACGGCGCTGCGTGAAGTGGGTGCGTATTACGCGTCGCTCGACGATATTCCGGCGGAAAATGTGACGGGGCTCGACCCTGAACACTCTGCACGACTTTTTCCTCATCAACGGGTGGCGGTGCAGTGGCTTTCGCAGGTTCCGCACGCTTTCCTCGGTGACGACATGGGGCTGGGAAAGACACTCTCAGTTCTTTCGTACTTCTCTGCATTGCGGCGCTCCTCTGGCTTTCAATTACTGCTTGTCGTGTGTCCGAATTCACTGACACGCAACTGGCTGCGGGAAGCTAAGATGTGGTTTCCCGAGCTACGAGCAACAGTGCTCGCTGGGGACAAGAGCTCAAAGGCGTGGGCTCTGCGGCTCCTGACGAGCGGGGCGATCGATTACGATGTGCTGGTCGTCAATTACGAGGCCGTGCGGCTAGATTACGTCATCCCGGAGTTGGAAAAGCTCACCGAGCAACGCACGACACTTCTGTGTCTCGATGAATCGCAACGCGTCAAGAACCCACAGGCAAAGACCTTCAAGGCGCTGGTGGATCTGGCGCCGCGGTGTAGTCGTCGGGTGCTCCTGAGCGGAACTCCGACACCTAAAGATGTAACCGATCTGTGGGCGCAGATGCGTATCCTGGACGGTGGTGAGAGGTTCGGTAAGAGTTTTTACAAATGGCTCAACTCCGTAGCGGAGCTTGGAACGGAGTACAGCGACTTCGCGGTGAAGAAGTTTCACGACGAAGCGGTCAACGAGAGCATCCTGCGCGTTCACGAGATTATGCTGAGACGGCGTAAGGAGCGGGTTGTAGATCTACCCGAGAAGACCTTCACGATCCGTGAGATTGAGCTCTCTGGGAGCCAGCGCGAGCGATACGACGAGATTCGCGAAGGGCTCATCCTGCGCATGCGAGCCCTATCTGGGGAGCAGTTCGTTCGTGAGATTACAAACATCCTCGAGGAGTACCTACGCGCGGTTCAGGTTGCTTCAAATCCTCGCTTGATAGATCCGCAGTGGAAAGGAGAGCCGGCCAAGTTTCTCGAGCTCGACGAGATCGTCGACGAACTGGTTCGAGAGCAGGGTCAGAAGCTCGTGGTGTGGACCAACTACCTGGGCAATGTCCGGGAGCTGGCAGAGCGCTATAAGGATCTCGGAGCCGCGCAGTTTAGCGGGGAGGTGTCGGCGTCCGATCGAGAGGTCACGGTGCGCGCCTTTCAGGAGCACGAGACTCCGCGGATTCTCGTGGCGGTTCCGGCCGCTGGTGGTGTGGGAATTACTCTCACGGCCGCTCAGACCGCTGTGTATATCGACAAGACGTGGAACGCCGAACACTGGATGCAGTCGGTCGACCGGATACACCGCATAGGCCAAAAGGGCACGGTAAACATCGTTTCTCTCTTGGGATGCAAGGTCGACGAGATCATTCATTGGAACCTACGTCGCAAGGAGCGAACGCAGGCTGAGGTGCTCGGCGACGAAAAGCGAAGCGGGAAGGGGGATATCGGACTGCCATCACGAGCTGAGCTGCTTGAGGCGCTCGAGGGGGATTGACCCTTCATACGTCGATTTTCCCCTACCGAGAGCCCCGAGGGTGTGTTAGTCCTCAGCCGCATGAGACTGATCTGTATCGTAACAATAGTTGCCCTTCTGTCCGGATGTTCCACGGCTCGCAAACAGTGTGAGGTCTGGCAAAAGGAGGGGTATATGTTTTCGACCCCCGAAGCGTGCGTTACCTGTGTGAAGAAGCTCGGTTCGAGCAACCGAGATGCCATTCGTGGATGCGCGCTCGGACTCGACAGCGCCGCACTGATGAATCTGAAGTAACGGAGCCCAAGAAATGAATCAAGTAGTAGCACAGGCGCAACCTAAGCGCTCAGGATGCGGATGTCTCGGGTTAGGGTGTCTTGTCGCAACGATCCTCGCATTGCTAGTAGGCGGTGGGTTGACGTGGTTCATGGTCAGCAGTATCCGCGGGGCCGTGAAAACCTACACTACCGACCAGGCGGTACCGGTGCCGACTGCTCAGGTAGACGAGGCTACTCGCAGCTCTGCTCAGGAGAAGCTCTCTGACCTCCGTGAAGTGCTGGCGTCGCCGCAGGGAAGCGGGAGCTTTTCGTTTTCGGGGACGGAGCTGCAAGCACTCGCACTCAGTGATGGTATCGGACAGCGGGTTTCCCTCGAGACCAAAGGCGATACCCTACACGCTACATTCTCGTTTTCGTTGGCAGATTTCCACAACCCTGCGTTCGATCTCCTACTTTCCAAGGATCTTACGCAGCGCTTCTTCAACGGCTCGGCGGTGGCGAAGCTTGCGGTGACCGATGGACACTTGGAGGTGAAGTTCGACGAGTTGGTGCTGAACGGGAAATCGCTCGCGGGGGAGGCTCTGAGCCAGGCAGGCTGGTTCGTTGGTGGGGCTATCGAGAGCTCCCTTGGAAGTCTCGCCGCTGCAAATGCTAATGAGGAATCTGCTGAACAGGGCAGCTCCGGACGCATTACCAATGCTGGGATAAATGATGGTGTAGTGAGGCTTGATATCGGGCCCCGACGACCCTGATGCGTTCACTCGATGGCTGCAGAGGAGTTCATTGAGCAGCCCAGAGCGTTGTCGCAGTGGCGGTAATCATACGGATCTCTTAGAGAAATTGGATACTGCGTATGTCTTTGCTCGCAGTCCGCTCAACACCAAGGTGTTCTGTTAAAACAGCTTCTGACCATCATTAAATCCGCAGCCCGTCCCGATACATCTAAGGGTGTATAGGCATTGAAGAAACTCGTCCTCGCACGCGAGGAGGTTCAGCACAGGAGAGTCCGTTGGTTAAGGTCGATCGCCATGGGGGAGATTCATACTCTGATTTTTGCATCCTAAACGGACGCGACGACGCTCGTCTGAGCGATGTCGAGCGCTTGACTATAGTCGGAGGAGGGGGACTCGACCGTGTGCTATCTACCCTGGCGCGCAGTATCTCCTCGGTAACCTTGGAGAGCCTCGTACCCGGGCTCGATCTGGCGAAGATTGTGGAGAACCACGAGCGCTACGTCGAGCTGCGAAACTCGGGAGAGTTATCGCGACTACTTGAGCCCCCTGGTGAGCTTTACTCTCCGCGCGTAACGCAGATCCATGGATTCCCGAGCGGCGGGGTATATGACCTCGAATTCCCATCTGCATTTCCCGTAAGCGAACTGAAGTTCTCGAGCGAGTACTGTACCATAAAGGAGAACCAGACCTCCTACGTGCGCCTCTGGGAGCACGCTGAACCGAACCCTGCGCGCCCCACCATCGTCGCAATTCATGGGTGGACTATGGGCGATCAGCGGGTCAATTCGTTGGCCTTCCTACCAGGGTTCCTATTCTCAATTGGATGTAATGTAGCGCTCGTAGAGCTTCCTTTTCACGGCAGACGTAAGGCTTCGGGGGTTCCTGCCGCGCAGGTCCCGTTTCCGAGCGCTGACCCCGTGCATACGACCATTGGCGTGGCGCACTCCTTGAGAGACCTACGCACTCTCCGAGAGTACCTTGTCAGCAGGGGACATGTGCGGATGTGTTGCGTAGGAATGAGCTTGGGAGCATATGTGGCGGCGTTGTGGCTGTCGCTCGATAGGCTGGACAGAGCTGCCCTCTTGGTGCCTCTAGTTTCGATGGGGGATATGGCCTGGGAGCTGCTCAAGGCTCGTCAGCGAGCGGGTAGCCCCATTCCGAAAGACCTGACGCGCTCCCTTCTTCGAGACCTCTTTTGGGAGCATTGTGCACTGGCGCACACGCCCAAGACCGAGCAAGAATCGATTATGGTGATAGCGGGACGGGGGGACCATCTGGTCCCGAGCTCTCAAGTCGAACTCCTCAGCAAGCACTGGCCTAAGGCGCACTTTGTGTGGGCCGCCGGAGGTCACGCTGCGGCCACACAGCGTGGAGAGGCGTTCGAAGTAATGCTGCGGTTTTTACTCGATTGGGGAGAAGGCTATGTCTAAGGATCAGCGTGACAAGGGTGTTTCGTCGCGGGTCGTATCGGATAGTCCGGCGAAGGGGCTCTTCCTCGGCGAGGTCCGAGAGGACAAGCTCTTCCCGTTTCCGACGATTAGACCCGAGGAGCGTGAGACCTTGCAGATGGTAATCGAATCGATCGACCGCTTCATGGGAGAGAAGGCCGAAGATTTCCGGCGCTACGACGAGAAAGGAGAACAACCGCAGGAGTATGTCGAGGAATTAAAGGCCTTAGGGCTTTTCTCGCTTATCATCCCCGAGGAGTTCGAGGGGCTCGGGCTTTCGAATTCGGGGTATTCACGCGTCCTCCAGCAGACGAGCCGCTACGATGCCTCTACATCACTCACGATCGGCGCGCACAGCTCTATTGGTATGAAGGCCCTGCTTCTCTTCGGCACTCCGGAGCAGAAAGCCGCATATCTACCCCGTCTCGCCACAGGTGAGCTCATCGCGGCTTTCTGTCTGACCGAGGCAGGAGCGGGTTCCGACGCAGCTTCGATTAAAACTCACGCCGTTCGGCAACAAGATGGCAGCTGGATTCTCAACGGTGAGAAGATCTGGATCACCAACGGCGGCACTGCCGGATTCTACACGGTGTTCGCACGTACTGAATCGGACGAGGGAAAAATTACGGCCTTTATCGTTGAGCGAGGATGGAACGGAGTCTCCTCTGGTCCGAAAGAGGACAAGATGGGAATTCGCGCCTCGTGCACCACTACGGTTCGCTTCGACGATGTACGGGTTCCTCCCGAGGGTGTGTTGGGCGAAGTCGGTAAAGGGTTCAAGGTCGCCATGGCGGTGCTCAACAACGGGCGCACCGGCCTCGGTGGCGGGTGTGTGGGAGCCATGAAGCGACTGATTGAGCTCTCCATCGCGCAGGCCACTCAGCGCAAGCAGTTCGGTAAGAGTATCGCGAGTTTTCAGCTCATCAAAGAGAAGATAGCGACCATGACGATGCTGTGCTTCGCATCGGAGAGTATCGTTAGCGTTGTGGGACATCTGATCGATTCCGAGGTAGAGGATTTCTCTGTCGAGGCGGCGATGAGCAAGGTTTTCGTGTCCGAGGCGCTCTGGACCGTAGCCGACGAGGCGCTTCAGATCGCGGGCGGAAATGGGTTCATGAAGGAGTTCCCTTACGAGAAAGTTGTGCGCGACTCTCGGATTAATCGCATCTTTGAGGGCACCAACGAGATTCTTCGTCTGTACATCGGATTGTCTGGAATGAAGGACGCTGGGGATCAATTGAAGGACGTAGCGCGGGGCGTGAGCGGAATCTTCAACGATCCGATTAAAGGATTCGGAGTACTCTCGGAGTATGCCTCCAAGAAGATGGGGCAACTTACCTCACTCGGGCGTCAGCGCCTAACAAAGGTCTCAGACCCGCTCGAGAACGAGGCCGCAACATGCGCCCTCGGGGTCGCGAAGTTGTCGCAGGCTGTAGAGAGCGCGTTGCGGCGTTATGGCAAGGATATCATTGGACAACAGCTCGTCACCCGCCGCCTCGCTGATACTGCGACTGAGCTCTTTGTGGGCATGTGCGTACTGGCGCGAGTGTCTTCACTTCTGAAGGAGAAGGGCGTAGAGGGTTGCCAGGATGAACTGAGGATTGCACGAATCTATTCACATCACGCCAAAGGACGCATCGCAGGCTACCTAAAGGAGCTTACGAGGAATACAGATCAGGACGCGTTAGCTCTGGCGGATAGTATGGTGGAGCGCGGAGCGTTCACTTGGGACGTGCTCTAGCGAGTCTCGTCGTAGACGTTCAGCTGGCGACCCCGACCTTGTCGAGCGACATTCCCCGACTAAGACCTGTGATGTTTTCGAGTTTCTCGCAGAACTGGTCAGCTGCGGATTTAGCCTGCTCCTCTGTCCAGCCGACCGCAGTGAGCTCGGAGACGTAGGAGTCCGCGAAGTCGAGATAATATTGAATCATCTCGGCATCGTTGGCGATTTCGAAGAATCCCTGGCGTGGCATCATGGGGATATCCTTCACGTGAAATATCTCACGTTGCGAGATAAGACTGCTAAAATACACCCAAGCATCCCGTGTCAGTAATTGGGCGATGCGCTCCTGGTCCTTTGAAAGCTGCAAACAATACGAAAGCGTATTCATAGAGATAGTCTCTCGTGTGCTCGTGGGTTTATGGTAGCTGCCCGGATCGACCCCCTTTACGTGAGCGAAGTAGCCGGGACCCTACGACCGAATCCTCTGTATGTAGGATGCAGTCGACCTTCCTAAGGACGCGAGACAAAATAGGGGTTCATCGTGGAATCGAGTGGGGAGTACCGAGGTCAGGGAGGGCACAAGTCGTTGTTTTAACTATAAATAGCACCTTTCCACGTGAACGTGCTCGTGCACGTAAACGTGAACGTACCCGAACGAGCAACTTTATCTCTTCGCTCCCGAACTAGAGCAGTATGCTCGACTATGAAAAACTAGACGTCTATCGAACGGCGCTTGAGTTCGTCATAACTACGATTGAGATTCGCGATCATCTTCCTAGAGGAAGCGGGGAACTCGTAGATCAGTTCAAGCGCGCATCTTTCTCGATAGTGCTCAACATTGCCGAAGGTGCTGGCAGGTTCAAACAGGCAGACAAACAGCGCTATTTCTCAATAGCACGGGGTTCCGTCATGGAGTGTGGCGCACTCTTTGACCTGTTAAACGCTCTAAACTATCTCTCCCCCGACGAGTATCGCGCTGGTAAGCGTTTGCTTACAAGGATTGCAGCCATGCTTTCCAAGCTATGCCTGCAGCCCGCATGATGCCTGTTTCGGGTACGTTCACGTTTACGCGCACGTTCCCGTGGGGATAACACCGAGCCCTACCCACTCGATTTCACGAAGACCCAAAATAGGGAAGTAAGGCAAACCCGATCCCTGCTGCGGAAGCGGATCTTGGGTTGCCCTCCGATTTTTGCGATGTGGAACCATCGAATAGTTTTAGGAACGGCCCCAGCTGCCTTCCTGCGGCACGCGTTCAACGAGATCCTCGACCCCATGTACCCCCCGCACACGTCGAATCACCGATACAACCCGTTGCGCCTGGTCCTGTTTTAGTTTTCCCTTCGCAACGACGCGCCCATCCATAACCTCGATCTCGATGGCGCTTGGATGAAGGAGTACACGTCCTATCTTCGAGCGAATCCTCTCCGCTAGCTTACGGTCATTGACTGGCTCTTCTCCTCGGAGCGCCTTGCGGGTCTCGGCAACTAACCCCTGAAGATGATTCCGAGCGTTACGGGCCTGCTTTTCAGCGAGCGCAATCGAACGGTTGGCGATGCTGGTAGTCCTATCCCGCGCGATGCCGCGTCTGTATGGCCCCAAACGCGGGTCGAGGAAATACATTAGTGCTGCGCCGACCCCCATACCAGTCAACAACGATCCGACCGTCTGGCCTGCCGCGCCTACTACAGTTCCCTGTTGCTTTGTTCTCCGTTGCATTGCCGCTCCACTGATGAGTTTGAGTCTTGTTTGATTCCTCACATACTCACCGCATCTTCAGTCAAGCTGGAATGAGCGGGCTTACACGAGAGCCGGCCTCAAGCGACCTCAGCTGTCTCTGCGCACTGCTTCTATGAAGTACGCATAGCGGGTAAAGTCGAAGTTGATCGGTGCCTCCAGCGCCTCGTGCAGGAAGGAGACGTCCATTGGCCCTACGGCATAGCGGTCGAGCATTTCAGGATCACTCTGTACGGGAACATCGAACTGTTCCCGGAACTCCGAGAGAACGAAGCTGGGAATCTCCCAAAACTCCACCATCTCTTCCGTAGCGCCATCGATCATGGTCAGCACATGGCAAACCTGGTAGTCGTCGTTTTTCATACAAACAGAAGTATAGAACAGTCGTATTATCTCGCCATCATACAGGCTGTCAAAAATGGCTTCGTCACAGAGAGACATTTTTCCGCAGTCCTATAAGGTGCACAGCCTACATTCCTCTTTCAGAGAAAAATAAGGTAGCATACCCGTCGTGATAACTCATTCTAGTCCAACACCGAAACTCGTAGAGATCGATCCTTGGCTTCAACCGTATGCTGGGGCGATAGCAGCTCGCGGACGCTTGGCTCAAGACCGCGCTCAGCTCCTGACTCAGGGGCGAGGCTCTTTGGCAGATTTCGCCTCGGGGCACGAGTACTTCGGGCTACATCGAACCACAGATGGATGGGTACTACGAGAGCGCGCTCCGAATGCGAGCCGAATCGCACTCGTGGGGGACTTTAGCGCATGGCAACCCGAACCTGGCCTGGTGTTCTCGAGGCTCGAGCACGGCACGTGGGAGCTCTCTCTTGCATCAGAGCGAATAAAGCACGGGGACCATTACAAGCTACTTGTTTCATGGATCGAGAACGGGGTCGAGGTTACGGCAGAGAGGATCCCCTCGTTTTGTAGGCGTGTAGTGCAGGATCCCGCTACTCATCTGTTTAGCGCGCAAGTATGGGCTCCTGCGATCCCTTATGCGTGGAAGCACAAAGGATTTCGTGTTCCGCGCGCCGCACCGCGTGTGTATGAGGCGCATGTAGGTATGGCCCAGGAAGAGGCGAAGGTCGGAACCTATCGCGAGTTTACGGATAAGATACTGCCCCGCATCGCAGATGCGGGCTACAACACGATTCAGTTAATGGCCGTACAGGAGCATCCGTATTACGGTTCTTTTGGATACCAGGTCTCTAACTTCTTTGCTCCGTCCTCGCGCTTTGGCACCCCCGAGGATCTCATGGAGCTCGTGGACACAGCGCACGGCCTCGGACTCGCAGTAATCATGGATCTCGTGCACTCACACGCAGTGAAGAACGAGATCGAGGGCTTGAGTAGATTGGATGGGTCTTACACACTCTATTTCCACGGTGGCATGCGTGGTGAGCATCCCGCATGGAATACCAGGCTCTTCGATTACGGCAAGATCGAGACCCTGCACTTCCTTCTCTCCAATTGCCGCTACTGGCTCGATGCATTCCGATTCGACGGATATCGCTTCGACGGAGTAACCAGCATGATCTATCACGATCACGGGCTTGGCTCCTTCGCAGCGTCTTACGGTCACTACTTCAGCACTAATGTCGACGAAGACGCCGTCGCCTATCTGGCCCTTGCCAACCGAGTCGTGCACGAGGTTCGTCCGGATGCGATCACTGTGGCAGAGGAGGTCTCGGGGATGCCGGGCCTCGCGGCTCCGGTCGAGCACTGCGGAGTCGGCTTCGATTATCGGTTAGCTATGGGGGTGCCCGATTACTGGATCAAGCTACTCAAGCACGTGCGAGACGAGGATTGGAGCGTGTCTGACATCTGGTGGGAACTCACCAACAGGCGAGCCGACGAGAAGACCATAAACTACGCAGAGTCCCACGATCAGGCACTCGTGGGCGACAAGACGCTGATCTTTTGGCTTGCCGATCAGGAGATGTATTGGCACATGCGTGTTAACGATGCGAGCCTCGTGATCGACCGAGCTCTCGCCCTTCACAAGCTAATCCGCCTCGTAACTTTCGCAACCGCTGGCCACGGCTACCTCAACTTCATGGGGAACGAGTTTGGCCATCCCGAGTGGGTCGATTTTCCACGCGAGGGAAACAACTGGTCTTACTATTATGCTCGCCGGCAATGGAGTTTGAGGGACGATAAGAGCTTAAAATACCATTTTTTGGCGGATTTCGATAAAGCAATGATGCGTATGGCTACCGAGTTTTCAGCTTTGGAGACAGAGTGGCCATACAAGCTTTATGAGCATGTGTCCGATATGGTGCTCGCGTTCGAGCGGGCTGGACTACTCTTTGTTTTGAACTTTCATCCGACGAAGTCTTACGAGGGACGCAAGATTCCGATACGTGCACAGCACGGCGAGGGACCATACCGTGTCGTACTCGAGTCCGACGCTTCGGAGTTCGGAGGCTTCAATCGTATCGAGCGCCAGGTGGACTACGACGTGAGCGGAGATGAGCCAGCGGTACATCTATATCTACCGGCCCGAACTGCGCTGGTTTTGGCGCCGTTTGCTTGAAGCGTCAGAAGTCCTCGAGCACGGCCTGCGCCACGCGACGCCCGGCTCGAAGCGCGCCGTTCTGAGAGCCGTACGAAAGGTAATCTCCTGCGAAGAATACCCCCTCGTGCTCGATCCACCCGCACCCTAATCGAGGTCGAGCCGGCACTGCCGAATCGATCAAAAAGGAGCGAATGAACTCCCAGCTCTCGACGTGCGAGCCGTACCATTCCCGGAGCTGACACTCGATCCGCTCTTTGAGCGCTTCCTCTGATGGTCGCTCGAGTGCGCCAAGCACAGTGACAGATATCAGGGATCTCCCCGCCGGCGCATACGATGGTTGTACGTTGGTAAGAACCGCAAGGTTATTAATTGGTCCGACGCCGTCGCCGTTTAGCACTAACACCGGTTCCGAAAACGGTGCAGTACAGGATGAGTAATAGAATACCCCCACGCTGTGGGAAGGCATCGTCTGTTCAGGGCACCCGAGACGGGCTGCGCCGAGGAAATCGAGCGCGCACACAACCCGTCTCGCTCGCAATGTTTCACCGCTCTCGAGGATTACCTCACGAGCAGAGATCTCAGCCGCTGAAGCTCCGAGGAGAATGTGGGACGAGCCTACGTGAGTCGCCAGAAGCTGCGGAAAGGCCTGCATGCCGTTGTGTGGAAGCACAGCCGGCCCTTCAGCGAAGACCTTCAAATAGAAGCGAGTCATGGCGGCGTCTGCAGAGAGGTTTCGATCGAGAAGAACTCCTCCTAAAAATGGCTGGAGGAAGGCTTCACGGAAGCTCGGCGAAAATCGGTAGCGTTCGAGAAGCTGGGCGGTGGTCTCTCCATCAGAGCGCACCTCGTCGTCGCGATAGAAGGTCGCGAGTCGAGCCATCTGTGCGAGGTCGCGAGGTGACGCGAAAGGAAGTGTGAAGGCTGTTAGAAGGGCGGAAAGCTTTGCACGCGGATCGAGGAGGTCGTAGAAGCGCCCCTTCCAACGGATACGAGCGCCTGAGGTGAATGGTTTAGACTGAAGGGAATCAATCCCGCTTATCAGGGTTAACTCTGGATAGCCACTCAGCAGAACCTGAAATCCGTGGTCGAGCTTGAAGCCATCTACGTCTGAAGTGCGCACACGCCCGCCGACTGAGTTTCCGCGCTCAACGAGCAGCACGCTGAGCCCACCTCGACTTATCTCGAGAGCTGCTCTAAGGCCGGTAAGCCCACCTCCCACAACAACTACATCTGCGTCATGCATAGCTCCACGAGTGTAGCCCATGCAGCGCTGGGAGGGGAGCGCAATTGCGCTCGAAGAGTTGAGTACGCAGCGCCGCACATGCTGTCGAGCGATGGGCCTATGACCGCCAGCAGGCCGCCAATTCTAGCTCAGGCCGGTAGCCCATTGCGTGAGAAGGTACATCACGTAGGCACACCCTGCGCTGATCGGAATGGTGAGTACCCAAGCATAGAGAATTCGAACGGTGATTCCCCACCTAACGGCCGAAACGCTCTGACTGGCGCCAACCCCGAGGATTGCGCCGCTGATACAGTGAGTGGTCGAGACGGGTAAACCGAGGTGCGAGGCGGTGAAAATCACAGATGCAGCAGCTGTTTCAGCGGCGAATCCATGCACCGGCTTGAGGTCGATAATCTTTGTTCCGAGGGTCTTGATGATGCGCACACCACCTGCGGCCGTTCCCAAACCCATCGCCGCAGCGCTGGACAAGATAACCCACGTCGGAACCACCAACTTTGGTCCCGTCATTTCTAGAGCGCCGTAGGCCACAAGCGCCATGGTGATTACGCCCATGGTCTTCTGTGCATCGTTGCTGCCGTGCGAGAGAGCCATGAACCCTGCCGAGGCCATCTGTAGACGGCGGAAGAGGACGGATACTCCGACTGGAGCCGCTTTACGAAAGACCCAGAAGAGGATCAGCATAAAGACAAAAGCCACCAACATTCCGATGAGGGGGCTCAAGACGAGGCTGAAAAGGATCTTCATGAGCCCGGGGCCTTGTACCGAGGAGATTCCGCTGTGAGCCCACCCCGCCCCGATCAAACCACCGACCATGGCGTGGGACGAGGATGAGGGAATACCGAAGTACCACGTGAACAGGTTCCAAAAGATAGCGCCGATCAGGGCTGCCAACATCACCAACAAAGTAATCGTCTCGGGAGTTATTATCCCTTTGCCGATAGTGCTCGCAACGGCTGTGCCGGTAAGCGCTCCGACGAAGTTCAACACGGCGGCAAGGTATATAGCTGTGCGTAACGGCAGCACTCCTGTGCTTACCACTGTAGCAATGGCGTTTGCCGTGTCATGAAAGCCGTTGATAAAATCGAAGATAAGCGCGGCGAGTATTACGGTAATGACGAGCGTAAGGAGCATGGCTAAGAGTTTTTGATAACGATCGTAGAGAGCGCGTTGGACACATCGTCACACAGGTCGAGACTACGCTCGAGGCCTTCGAGAAACTCCTTGTGCTTGAGCAGCCGGATCGCGTCGGATTCGTGCTTGAACATTTCAGCTATCTGGGTGCGAAAGATTCTGTCGCCCTCGTCCTCGAGTGACTTGATACTCTTGCAATGCTTGCGTATCTCGAGGTGGCTGTTCTTCTTCTGAATCTTGGAGACTGCGTCGAACACCTCTCCAGACGCCTTCTGTATCAAGGTGGCTATCTCCACGCTACCCGCAGGGAGATCCTCCATAGCATGAACACTAATCTGCAGCGCAGTTGAGTAAATTAGGTCGGTCATGCTTTCGAGTTCAGAGGCGAGATTGTAGATGTCTGAACGATCGATAGGGGTGACAAAGGTTCGATTGAGCTCTTTGTAGACCTCTATGATGACGCGGTCTGCATCGTGCTCGACCTCTTTGAGCCGCTTAATCGTCTCTTCCCGCGAGGCCGGGTTGGTATCTTGAACGCACTCGACCAAGAGCGCGCTGGCGTTCTTGGCGCATTGAGCGCCACGAGCCAAAAGCTCGAAAAAGTGATCTTCGCGCGGGAGAAGCCATCTGATAGCACGGTCGAGCCACATAGTCGCAGGTCCAAAAACGTAACCGATTCTAAGCGCTTCTCTAACCGAAATTTAATCAAATGGGTAGCGCCTTAACAAAATACTAACACAAGCAAACCCGTCGGTTACCGACACTGCTCTTATCCTCACACCTCCCGGTCAAACCGCGCGACTCCGCGTAAGGGTTCGAATATTGCTTTCCAAAGGAGAGTGTGCGCTGCAGCACCCCATGACGGGAGCGCCGCAGGGGAGCGTAAAAGAAGCCGCACTCTTGGTGGACAAGGCGCAACAAATCGCTACACAATGCCCGCGTGGAAGAGCGATTCAAAGGATTCAGACAACTTGTAGGCGACGAGCCCTTCGCGCGCATTTCGAGCGCTTCTGTATGTATCGTGGGGCTTGGAGGGGTCGGCTCCTGGGTTGTAGAGGCACTCGCTCGGAGTGGGGTCGGGGCACTAACCTTGGTGGATCTCGACGAGGTGTGTGTGACCAACATCAATCGACAGATCCATGCCCTCACGGGCACTGTCGGGACCTCCAAGGTCGATGCCCTGGTCGAGCGCGTTCAGCAGATTAATCCAAACTGTGTCATCACCCCGATGAAGCGCTTCTTTACCTCAAGTACTGCCGATTTGATCTTTTCGCACCATTACGACCTCGTAATCGATACCATCGACAGGGTGGAGAACAAGGCGCTCCTGCTGGCAACGTGCGTAGAGCGCGGTCTGCCCGTGATAGCCGTCGGTTCCGGTGGTGAGCGGCTCGATCCGAGCTCGGTAGTGGTGGCCGATCTTGCACGGACGATTCACGACCCCTTGCTGCAGTGCGTACGCAAAACGCTCCGACAACAACACGCATTCCCAAAAGGCGAGGGTGCTACATTCGGCATACGGTGTGTCTATGCGCCATTACAGCGCGGCCAGCGGCTACCACAGGGCGAAGCTCAGGTGGCAAGTAGTTGCGAGACCGATCCACGTGATGCTCGAGGGCGCAAAAGCTGCAACGACGGTTTAGGGAGCGCTGTGTTCATGACGGGAACTCTAGGCTTCACGGCGGCGGCTGAAGCGGTGCGCCTGTTGACACAAACTCCGTGCTCTAAAGCACTTTGCTAAAGAGCCGCGCGAAGTTCTCAGCGACCAAGGTTGTCAGATCCACGAGGGGAATCCCCAAGAGCTGCGCTACGCCCTCATAGACAGAGGGGAGCAGGGCAGGATGATTAACCCTGCGACCCTGCTCGTCGCGGAGTCCGTAAAGGTCGAGCGCCTCTGGTAAGCACTGGTCTGGAGCGTCCGTTTCTATTAGGAGTCGATCCGATGGCACGCAGCGGAAGACCTCTAATTTTTTTCGCTTGCTCTCTCCGAGAAAATATCCCGGACATGAGAAGTAGGCCCCGAGCTTGGCGAGCTGAGGAATCATCTCAGCCGAGCCCCCGTAGGAGTGCAGCAAGAAACCACACCGAGGAGTGCGGTGCGAAGAGAGGAGCTCGAGCAATCGCCCCCACGCTTTCAGACAATGAATAGTGACAGGAAGGTCGCGCTCGACGGCGATCTCGAGCTGGGCAAGGAAGAGCTCCTCCTGCTGAACGAGGTCGAGTCCCTCTTTCCACCGGTCTAAGCCGATCTCTCCGACACCGGAGGGGGCCGAATCGAGATGGCGCAGTAATCTATCTTTCCAGCTCTTGGTGGCCTCGTGCAGGTACCAGGGGTGATAACCGAAAGAGGGCAAAACCCAGGGGTGTGATGCTGCCAAAGCCAGAACATCCTGCCAGTCGTTCTCGCACGATCCGTTTACCACCGCACCCGCAACCCCGACACGTTGGCACTCCCCAACAATATCAGTCAGCCGTGGGCGCAAGCGCTGATCGTGCAGATGGTTGTGCGCGTCGAAAAATCGCATGAGATTTAGGCGGCGCAGTCCGAGGCAAGGAGCGTAGACTCTGCGCCGGCTACGGCCGTCGCGTGATGCAAGACGAAACTAACGATACTCGACACCGCCCGACGCCGGGTTAGTGTCAGCAGTCCATCCAGCCTTAACTCCCTAGCGAAGGCCGCCTCGACCCGCAGAATCTCAGAAGGAGGGCGATTGCTGTAGAGATCACAGAGAAGGGAACCTATCCCCTGCACCACTTCTGACTCTGAAGCGCAGCTGAAGAAGCATCGACCCGCTTGCGTGTGAGCCTCAAGCCAAAGCCCCGAAAGACAACCCGGCACCCGTCGCTCTGAGGTACGACTACTAGCCGCAACGGGTAGGTGGATCGCCTCCCGCTCCATGAGCCAGGTGAGCTTGTCTTCAGCGCTCTCAAGAGCAAGATACTCCTCGACGAGGGCTGCGTGTTCAGGCTGACTAAGAAATGGTGTCAGGGTGTTCATACAATGCTTCGTAGCACACCTAGGGAAGCGCGGCAAAACCTACCCCATAGTCTCACTTTTGAAATAACCACGTGAACGTGCTCGTGCTCGTAAACGTGAACATACCCGAAAAACTTGAGGTTTTTGTTTCGGGTACGTTTACGTTCACGTGCGAGGAAACATAGGTTTTGCCTCGCTTCCCTAGCGCTGGAAGTGCAGGGGGCTGCTATCCAGTCGAAAATTCAAAGATTTGACGCTTGAACAGCGTAGTCGCGCGCTGTCTCTATGTGCCGGTTCGTTTGTAGCGACCGAGATCGGCCCCGCTTATCTCTATGATTTCATCGAGCTCCAATGGGGCTGGTGAAAAGATAAAGCGCCCCTCTCCCTCGATAGGCGGCTTGGCAGTCATACGATATGCCCCTTCGTGCAACGAAAGATCGGTCTCAATCTGGCGAAAGTCAGGCGCTCCTTTCGGTCGCAGGTGCACAGCCTTTACCTTTTGATGTCTAACCGAGAACCCACTGTCGTTGAGTAGGTAGACATAACCGGCCCACCGGGCCCTTCGGGAGAGCTCCCACACCAGAGCTGCACTAATAATCGAAACGACGATTGTGAACACAAGCATAATACCACCGTTCGTGGATAGGATGCGGAATTCTACGCCCGGTATTCCGACGGATCCACTCCCCTAGCAAAAATAATGGCATGAAACTACTTCTAGTCGACATCCTGAACCTTCGCGTAACGCCGTGCTCGAGTAGGTCAACTACGAATTTCCTCTATGGCGGCGGCCGCAGATTAAAGTGCCCAAGTTGCCGGCCGCCTTTGTAAGGCACACATAAACTCACTGTAGGGCAGAAAAAGAGCTGGAGTGCTCGGTCAAGCCATCGAACTCTCTCCGCCTACATCAATGTACAAAATCGCGGAACTGATGGTGAGGATTTTTTTCACGCAGGTAATTCTTCTCCCACTCAGCCTTTAGAAGCACCACCGTTCGCTCGCGCGCATCAAGGGCTACCATTGCCCCCATCGGCAATACAAGGCTCGGCATATCTCCTTCGACGTACACGCTGAATCGATACGGCAAGAAATCCACCGCGCTGGTGACTCCGTACTCGTCCTTGAGACGATACTGAAGAACCTCGAATTGGAGTTTGCCGACTGCTGCGACAAGCGGAGGATCCTTCGGATTGCGATACGAGCGCAGTATTTGCACCGCACCCTCTGACGCTAGCTGCATAATCCCTTTGTCGAACTGCTTGTGGCGCAAGACATCGGTCGGTCGAATCTGAGCTACGATCTCGGGTGGAAACTGCGGCATCGGCTTGAAATCGAACCCGCCCATCACCGATACCGTGTCTCCGATTGCAAACACACCGGGATTAATCACACCGATAATGTCTCCGGGATAAGCCTGATCGACGGTGTTTCGGTCCTGGGCCACCATGCTGTATGAGCGCGAGAGGCGAATCTCCTTTCCTGTGCGGTGATGTCGCACTACCATGTCTCTCTCGAATTGCCCGGAGCACACCCGCATGTACGCCATACTGTCACGATGGCGGGGATTCATGTTCGCTTGGATCTTGAAGACGTACGCGGAGAAGGGGGTCTCCACTGGATCGATACTGACGGTCTCCCCAGCCTTGGTCGTAGCCTGGTAGGCGTGCGGAGAGGGGGCGAGCTGCGTAAAGCGGTCGAAGAACGGCTCGACTCCAAAATTCGTCAGCGCAGAACCGAAAAAGACCGGTGTGAGCTCGCCTGCTAGGTAGAGCTCGAGATCAAAAGGATTCCCCGCCGTAGCGAGTAACTCGAGCTCATCGGCAAGTGCTTGCGCTTCTGTGGAGTCTAATTCGCCGGAACTGATGGCGTCTTGGAGTTTCATTGACCGAAAAGTAGCCTTGCCGGCTCCACCGATCTCAGAGCGCGAAAAAAGGATCACCTCATTAGTGTGTGGCGAGACCACCCCCTTAAACGACGACCCGCTTCCGATCGGCCAACTCATCGGCGAAGCCACGATACCAAGAACCTCCTCTACCTCTTGCAGCAGCTCGAGGGGGTCCTTGCTCGGCAGGTCCATCTTGTTGATGAAGGTCAGGATAGGGGTCTTCTGCATCCGGCACACCGCGAACAGCTTTCGCGTTTGCGCCTCGACGCCTTTGGCTGCATCGAGCACCATTACTGCGCTGTCGGCCGCCGTCAACGTGCGATAGGTGTCCTCGCTGAAATCCTGATGGCCCGGGGTATCGAGCACGTTGATGATCGAGTCCTTGTAGGGAAACTGCATCGCCGAGGCCGATACCGAGATGCCACGTTCCTGCTCGAGCGCCATCCAATCCGAGCTCGTCGCGCGGCCGCCCTTACGAGCGCGAACCATACCGGCAACGGCTATCATCCCGGAGTAGAGGAGTAACTTCTCAGTCAGGGTAGTTTTACCCGCATCCGGATGGCTGATGATAGCGAAGGTACGCCTTTTCGCGGTCTCAGCGGCGACCTCTTTGTTTGTTGGAGAGTCTGACATACTGCAATCCAGAGATATGGTTGAGCCCCTTGAGGCGGCTGCGCGCTGGCCAGCACTCCGAGGCCCCGCGGTGCGGCCGTGATTGTGTACGGAGCGGCGTAATTTAGCAATCGTTAGTAGTGTTTTCAGGGCCCTACTAGTACTCGACCTGGTCTCGGGTGGCCCGCGTGAGGCCCACGACAAGCCAGTGGTGGTCATGGACGTGTGGTGTTGGTATAGTTTCTGGATGATTATTCCATACACTGCACTCTCTCCAGAGGTATTGCGCGGCGTCATTGAGGAGTTCGTTCTACGCGAAGGAACCGAGTACGGCGATGGAGAGGTATCGCTCGACACGAAGGTGCTTCAAGTGATGCGTCAACTCGAGCGTGGGGATATTTTCGTTCTTTTTGATGCTGAGAACGAAAGTTGCGATATCGTCACAAGGGGCAGTGCGCGATACCGCGCGGCGGAGGTCGGAGTGTCCGACGATTCGCAGCCGCGTCGAGAAGAGGAGTACGAGGCATGAAGTTGAAGTTCGTTTCGTTGTCGAGTACGACCATCGCTGCCGTCGTAGCGCTGTGCGGGTGTAGTTTTACCTTTGTGGAGGACTATGAACTGCCGCCCGGTGAAGAATCACGAGTGGTATTGATCCGTAGCAATCCAAATGCCGAGGTCGAGTCGGTGTCGGTCAATCAGGTGCCTGTATCGATGTCAGCCAACACCCTCTCGGTGCCAGCGGGAGAGCATCAGATAGCGCTGCGTTACCGCGTAGAGGCGGGACCAGGATGCGACACGATAGACGACCTGTGTGCCACAACAACCCTCCGGGGTGAGTGCTCCGGTAGGGTAAGAACGCTTCCTGGGCGAGCATATCTGCTCAATCTGGAGACCCGCTTCGGCGAGGTGTCTGCGCAGATGAACGCCAAGGGGCTCTTTGATCTCTTGAGCCGACAGGACGAACCAAATCTAGGAACGCTTACCTGCAATGTGCCGCTTCGCAACGACGCGCTACGTCGACGGCTCTAAGGAGATCGGAGCGTGACAGACACACCGCCCACCGAACCTCACACAATCGACCCGGGCAACCTGAACACCTTGACTGACGAACAGCTCTTGAGTGTCAGGATGTGCGACCTACCTGTGCGGATCGAGGGCTCAATGCTCGAGGGACGAATCGAAAGGGTACTCTTCGAGCTTCGGCAGCGGGAGCTCCTTTTCACGCCGCATTTCTGGCTCTCCGACGAATGGTTCTGTCCGGACGGAATCCCGGGGATCGCAATCCCGTTTTACCTGGCTCATCCGCGCCTCGAGAAGCTCGAGCGAGCGCAGTTGCTCGATGTCGAAGGGGGTGAAGAGGCTTGGTGTCTCAAGATTTTGAGACACGAAGTTGGGCACGCCATCGAAAACGCATATCGATTGCGCCGTAAAAAATTCAGACGCGCTATTTTCGGCAGCACAACCGAGCCGTATCCGGAGTACTATACGCCGAGGCCCTACAGTAAGAGTTTCGTGCTACACCTCGACTCCTGGTACGCGCAAAGTCATCCGGACGAGGATTTTGCCGAAAGCTTTGCAGTGTGGCTCACCCCTGACTTCCCCTGGCGAGAGCGCTATGCCGATTGGCCCGCACTAAAGAAGATC
Organism: Bdellovibrionota bacterium; assembly: GCA_044337105.1. GTDB lineage: Bacteria > Bdellovibrionota_C > UBA2361 > UBA2361 > OMII01 > OMII01. The sequence goes on from JBIIOE010000001.1 coordinate 55,163, forward strand.
GAGTGTGTCGATACACTGATGCAAGAGATCTGCGGAAAAGAGCCCCCTCTGCAAAACAAGAACGAGCTCGATCCTCTTTCGTCGTTGACCAAGACCCTTGGAGAGCACTACGAACAGCGCAAGCGCAGATACGGTAAAGAGCACCCGAGCTTCTACGATCGCGATCTACGAAGGCTCTTTTCCGACAACCCCGAGCACCACAAAAACCTACTCGCCTCGACCTTCATCCGTCGCAAGAGAAAGATCCTCCGCGGTTTGGTAACCAACTGGACCGGTACGTATCAATACATGATTGATCAGGTGCTCGACTCGATGACGCAGCGAAGCTCCGAGCTCCGATTGCGCTTAATGCTCTCCGAGGATGAGACCTTGACCCAATTCGCTGTGCTGCTTACCGTACAGACTATGAACTACCTTCACAGCGGGCGGCACAGGATCGCACTATGAGGAAACTTCGGGTGTTGTGCCTCACCCATGAAACGTTGATACCACCCGAGCAGCTTGCGGCTGACGTGTCTTTTCATCACGAGGAGTGGCGCACTGAGCAGTACGTGCTCTCTACGTTGCGTCAAATAGGGCACGAGGCTCGAATAGTAGGAGTACGCAGCGACCTCGCGGTAATTCGTTCCGCCATAGACGAATTCCGACCCGATATCGTTTTCAACTTACTCGAGGAGTTTCACGATCAGGTGCTCTACGATCAGAACGTCGTGAGCTACCTCGAGCTCGTTCCGATCCCCTACACCGGATCCAATCCGCGGGGGCTTATCCTTTCTCGAGACAAAGCGTTAGCGCGCAAGGTCTTGAGCTATCATCGAATCGCTGGTCCCGATTTCATGGTCTTCAAGCGTGGTAGGAAGATCCGTCGCCCGCGCTCTCTTACCTTTCCGCTAATCGTGAAATCTCAGATCGAAGAGGCATCGCTCGGTATCTCTCAGGCGTCAATAGTGGAGAGCGATGAAGAGCTTGTCGAGCGAGTTATTTTCATGCACGAGCGTTGTAAGACCGACGTTATCGTGGAGGAGTATATCGAGGGGCGCGAGCTATACGTGGGCGTGCTTGGCGAGGATCGTCTAACGGTGTTGCCGATCTGGGAGTTGAGCTTCTCGAACATGCCGGACGGGCAAGCCCGGATTGCGACCCGCAAAGCGAAGTGGGATCCCAAGTACCAATTGAAGCACGGAATCAAAAGTGGTCCCGCCCAGGATATTCCACCCGATGTTCAGCATCGCATCGCCACGATCTGCAAGCGCACCTACAAGACCCTAGGGCTCAGTGGGTATGCGCGACTTGACCTACGCTTGAAGCCCAGCGGTGAGCCCTTCGTGATAGAGGCGAATCCCAATCCCGAGATCGCAAAGGGGGAAGACTTTGCATCTGCTGCCGCCCACGCAGGGTTCAGCTACGAGGAGCTTCTTCAGCGCATTCTTTCGATAGGGCTGAGTCGTTAATGAGGCGCAGCAAAACCGTTGCGGTCCACCCCTGGCTCGTGATTCTGCCGTCTTAAATCAAGATGCGGTGAGAGTTCTGGCTCTATGAGCTGCTTAGCAACCGATTGACGCTTTCCGGCGGCAGCACGGTGCTCCCTCCAGCCCACGCAGAGTGTGGGGGAGATTTGACCCGTAGGCTCGTTTCAGTCTTTGCAAACGAGCTCCCAAGGTGCGTTGTTCCTGGGGAGTATCTAGGAAACTACGTAGGAAACGTCGATAAACTGGATCGAACTTCCGTACGCATAGAGTAAACACGTAGGTGGATGTCTTAACAGACTACAGTCAGCGTTTGCTCTTCGTTCGGTTGTCTCTTCTCTGCCCGCATTTTCGTGGTGTCACAAAAACAAAAACGAAGGAGAGACGTATGGCATTAGTAGTTGGCCCCACCGACAAAGAGAATCGAGAGGGATTTGGCGAGTTTTTACGGGAACAACAAAAGCAGGTCACCGAGCTTAGAGGAAGCGATGGTACTTCCGTGTTCGCACTCGCAGACTACCTTCTGGGGGACTGGACAATCTAAGCCTTTCATCGTGTTCTCTACGCGAGTCGGAACTCGCCGATGCGCTCGGCCCTAGGGAAGGGAGGGGGTTTGCCTCGCTTCCCTAGGGGACTTGGGCTTATGAACGCATGAAGGCTGTGAGCCCCGAAGTTTTCTCGTGCGACGGAAAGCTTCCGGCTCCCGGCACATGCCTGTTCTTACCAATTCCAGACACTGCAGAAAGGATGGTGTCAATTTTTCATCTCCACACAGAGGTGCAATATCAACCACTTTGCCCAGACAAAGACCGGTATAGACTTGTTTGCGTAAGCTCCTAGCTGTTTGCCCATCTCGGGGCTTTCGGCAGTGCGGTATCCATATCAAACCGACATATCAGAGATTGCTGACTATCCTTCCGCGCGTGTCACCTGTAGGCTCTTTGTCGTACCTTCGTTAGAGTACATCATCAATCGGAGATATTATCATGATAGGCTTGAGTGCTCGGACGATTGCGCGCGTTTTTGACTCGGTTGTAACCCCCAAGAACACTCGTTGGTTCGAGGTGTGCATTATCCGGCTTGCCATAGTGGGGTTCGTCGCCCACTTACTCTTTCTTTTTCTTTTCAATCATGTCCCCGGCCTCTATCGAGGACATTCCTTCAACTACCTCAAGGCGATTTACACTCCCTTTAGCTTCATTCTCGTATACGAGGTGTTTCTCCTTGTCATCATTCTCCCCGAATCGATGACCGAATTTATCGGAAAGCAGTTTGAGATTGTGACGCTGATCACGCTTAGAAGCTTCTTTCACGATATCGCAGGTATCAATATGCATGCCCCGGTGCACATCGGGGATCCTGAGGTGCTCTGTTTGGGGTATGATCTGCTCGCATCACTGGTTATGTTTACTCTGACGATATGCTTCCATCGACTTCACTCGAGGCAGAGAGATCATCACCAGCAACCTACCCTCCTGCACTTCATCGAGTTGAAAAAGTCTGTTTCAGCCTGTTTGATAATTATCTTAGTGATCACCAGCGCATACAGTGTCTGGCTGTGGGCCTCGGGGGCATTGCCTGCGCTGCTCAACAACTCGGATTTTCCAAACCCAAACACCTTTTTCTATCTCGATTTCTTCAACGTAATGATCTACGCCGACGTGCTGCTTTTGATTATCTCCTTCTTGTACGACTCCTCCTTTTATAACGTAGTGCGTAACGCTAGCTTCATTATCTCTACGATACTTCTGCGGATGTCGCTCAGTATGGAGAGGCCGATGAATCATCTCGTTGCCATATCCGCCTTCAGCTTTTCAGTGATGGTTATGTTAATCATACACCTGAAGATGAAGTACCCCATCCGAAGTGCCTGACAAGAGCAGGGGGGGGCTTTGAGCGGGTTCGAGTGGGCAATTCACGGAATTGTTCTGCTGGGGACCGAAACGTCGGGAAATCGATTACGTGAGTTCAAAGCCTGCTAGACGACAGAGGCCTCATCTCTGTGTCCTCGAGAGGATCTCTTCGAGGGTAGGGTAAAGAGAATCCGACCGAATAATACTTCCGCCGCCACGTTGCTCGATGGTTTAGCCTGGGGTGAAGCCTCCCCTGTCAGCAAACACAGGGACCATGCAGCTGGCGATAATATAGGCGTGGTCGGAGGCCTCCCCCCCCCCCGAGGCCTCGAACAAGCTCAAGAAGTGAACGGAACGGAAGCGCAAGGCAAGTACTTAGTCGAGATTGATATCGGTAAGGAAGCGCGGCAAAACCTACCCCATAGTCTCACTTTTGAAATAACCACGTGAACGTGCGAGGAAACATAGGTTTTGCCTCGCTTCCCTAAGGTTGCTGACGAGGTTCGCCAATCCTTCGCAGGCTCTTCCTTCGGCAACCGCAGCCAAACAAATACAGCGCTGTCCGAGGAAAGCGAGGTATACCAAGGATTGAGAGAAACTTGTACGCATGAATGTCAATAGGGCAGTCTGAGGTTGTTCTAGTTCGGTTGCACAGGCGCTTCGGTGTGAGGATTGTGTCAGCCTCTATTCGAGCCCTTGAGTAGTGTCGATCGAACGGCTATTGATTCACTCATGCAGCAAGAGTTTCGCAGTTTTAAGGACTTGGCATCGTCCATAGGCCTAGAGCCGGAAGAAGGGGTATCGCCACGGCGTTCCTCGCTGCCTTGCCTCCAAGTTCCTGGGCGATATACATCCTCCAGTCTGCTCGACTTCCTGCGAGACCAATGCGCGCCCGAGAGCGTTGCTGCATGCCCGTTGGGGCCTTCGCCGGGCCTGATGCCCGAGCTTTTGGTCCACGCTAGAGAGCAGGCGAATACTGTATATGCCGTGTCGCGGGGAGGCGGCAGACTCGAAGCCTCGGGCTTCGAAAGCAAGGCGGTCACGGTGATGACGGCACTGAACCCACAGCTACGGATCGAGCCCGAGCCAGCAGCCTCTAATTGTCGACTATTGGCCACTCAGATCAGATAAGGAGCGGGGTTTTTCAGAGGCTTCATCTAGCCATTCTCGCTTTTCCCTGTCCGGAAGCAGCAGGCTGATAAGAAGATCTTCATGAATGCAGCAGACGGTGGTATGTTGCCTAAGCTGGCAGTGTGAGCACTATGCAGATTATCGGTCCTCAACCAACTTCAAGCGAACTCCTCTCTGATTTGGGAAGCTTCAGTAACGCCCCCAAACGTCGAGTGCTCAACCTGATCACCGGATTACGAGCTGAGGAGCAAGAAGGAGGGCCCCCTAGGCTCGTGGTTGATGTAGGGCCTCTGGCACCTGAAAATTACAAGATTGCTGCAAATAGACTGGCCAAGGCCCTTACTGGAGAGCTAACCAAAAACTGCGGCGGTAGGTCTAGCATTGTGGCATCAATAGATATCGAGCCGCAGGGGGTAGGGAGGACTGTACCTGCCAACAGACCCGGTCTCGGTATCGACATAGCTCAGCTCGATAACTTTTTGAGCGGCCAACTCGCTTCGTTGGAGTTATCGCCGCACACAATCACCTTGTTCGAGGTGGGTTTAGATAGCAACAGGTGGATTTTTCTCTCTCTGATGTACTCGAGGGGGCCTCGGTGTGCCGAGCTTGCATGTCGGCAGCTGAGAGCGGGGCTGAAGGAGCTGTTCGGAGTGCACCTGCGGCTGGTAGCCGCGCCGGAGAGGAACCAGGCGTCGGCTCTTGCTGGCAGTGGTCTTCATAGTAGTACGCAGTCGAGTGAAGAACCAAATCAGGCTGATTATGGTGTCAGCACGCATCGAGGATTTCGAGCTGGCCGACGTGTGGATCGCCCCACGCCCGAAGGGGTTGTTGGGTGGGGAGACGTTTCTTTCACTAGTATCGATGCCGTATGTGCCCAGATACTTGAAGATATGATCTCCGCAGCTCCGGCTTTCGAGCCGACTCTCGCGGCTGGCGAGCTTACGGATCTGCGAGTGGTCACCCCGTTGCGCATTCCGGGCTTTGAAGCCCTCAGCCCGGGTGTAACCCTACCTGGCATCGGAGTTCAAGGACTTCTTGCACCGGGAATCGGTCCAGTAGGGACTGGACAAGTCCTGTTAGTCGAGGCCTGTAATGGCAGAGCATGCGACGTAGACCTCGCCAGTCGGGTAATGTTTGATCTGCCCGCTGGTGCGGAGCTCCGCAGCAGCGGGATAGAGCTGAATGCCGATGAGATGAAGCTCCACACCCAGCTACAATCTATTCGCGATGCCGCGCGTATTCTCCACGACAGAGATGTGGCTATCGGAGCAGATTTGCCGATTCAAGTAGCACGCGTGGAACGAGATCCGTCCAAGAGCTTGCGTTTTGTACGAGCGGAGAGAGTTGTTTCCTTGGTCATGAGGTTTATGCAGGAGCAGATCCTCAGATGGCGCGATGAATTAGATGAGCCGCCTGCTCTATTGGTATCGCGGCCGAGATTCAAAGATCTGGTATCGGCGGACCGAGTCATTGATAAAGCCGCAGCTCAATTGGCTCCTTATGGCCAGCTCGGTGTCAACTCTATGCGACTCGAGCCGGCGAGTTTGTTGTGTCCGGAGCATCGCGCGATTATCGTACAAGCACTTATTGCAGGTAAACATCGCCGAGAGCTGAATTTAATTCCTGGGCTGCTTCACGATGCTTACTGCAATCGCAAGCTGCATCTTTTAGAGCAGGACGAGAGCTCTCTTCCGGGAGATGCGTTGCACTTGAAGCGCGGTAAGTTCGGGATTGTCAACAACCTCCAGGTTGCGAGCGCGGTCCTCGATTTTCCGCTATTCGATACAGAGCTTTTACGCAGAGCTTTTAACGTGAGTGCTCGTCGTAAAAACATCGACGGTGCTAGTGCCACCCTCTTGGGAGGTCTGATTCGAAAGCAGCAGGCGAAATTGCTCGATCGCTTGTGGTAAGCACAAGGTCACTACCTTCGGAGAGAAGCCTGTGGGAGACCTGGTAAATCTCGAAATTGAACGAGGCACTCAGGTGGTTGTAGACACCATGAGAGACTTCCTCGAAGAGCGATTTGGAAAGCTGCTGCCTGCGTTCGAGAGTCTGCTGGAACGGTCCGGGATGACCGCAGAAAGCCTGGTAGGCGTTACGGCGCCGGCCTTACCGGGATCGAAGACCGTATAGGGACGAGAGGCAAAGACCTCTTCCTGCAGCATAAGCCGATTTTCCCTTCCTACGCAGGTGAATCGCCACCTCCGGCAGGGGATCCCTCAACAGATATGGGAGACCGCTTTCGCTCACCTTTGAGATAGCCGATCTCTTTCCTGTCCAGCTCTTAAGAATGAGCCCGGGAGCGATCTCCGGTTTCGCATACCGTACATGCTGGTAGTCAGGGCAGGTAAATTTTTCTCCCTGGCTCGCCATGCATGCCAGGTGGGGAAAATTTACCCCCGCGGCAAGTGAGCCAAGTAAGCTTCTCCAGTAGCGTGGATTGGCCTCGAGCACCTTGGCCTGATTCGCTTCTTCGTCGAACACCAGATCGAAGCACGCGACACCGGACCAGCGCACGGAACTCACGAGCCTTTGAATTGAATCGAGCACACCTTCATCATGGATGAACTCGACTGCGGCTGAAGGGCCGAAGGGTTTGTGTGATCGAACTATGACACGCTGGATCGTATATGCGAGGATCTCGCCCTCCTGACAGAGTACGCTACAACTCAGATCTGGTCCCTTAATGAACTCCTGAACGAAGAACTCGGCCGGTTCGCCCTGCTCGGCGAGGTAATCCAATACTTGATGCGGATACTCGCACAGCCGAATTCCACTCCCTCCTTCTAAGTTGCGTGGCTTGACGAGGACCGGAAACCTCATCTCGAAAAGCTTTTCCTCATCAAGGAGCTCGCCTGAGGGCCAAAGGATTCTCGGATGTGGAATGCTTTCGAGGTTTAGTATTTTCGAGAATCGTAGTTTGTCCGAGAAGGCGTCGAGCACATCCAGAGACGCCAGTGGGGGCAGACGAGAAACCGGCGCCAGCTCGTTCTGGAATTCCGCTACCAAGCGAATTCCAGCCAGCCCGGTCGGCACAATGACATCCGCAGACACCTCTCGCGCTGCTGCCTGGATCACCTCGACTCTTGCTCGATTGAATCCATCGACGCAGTGGGTTAGGAATCGGTAAAGGTGTCGCGAATACCGGATCGGTGCTCGTGCGTCTCGAGACAGCACAGCGATCTTGGTATTCGGGCTTTGAGCAAGGCACCGCAGGACTCGCAACGCCAATTCATCTTCACCATCGGGTATGAGAACTGAAACTGCTGCCTTCATGAAGAGCCTCCTACCTTAAAGCTAAGTTCCAGCATCGACGCTTGCATGGCGTCTGTCGCGCCCGATATGAGCCGACACACGAGCACCCCGCTCTATTGAGCACCTTTAATCAAAGTCTGCGCGGGGGCTTACGATTCCCCCGGGAATCGTTCTCCCGATTAGTGCAGTGTGCAGTTCGGGCTATCTCATCATGGGTGACAAGGATCATTACTGACACCGCAGTATGTCGGTAAGGTGTCAGCCCTACACGAGCACTCAAATGACTTTCAGGGGAGGATCCTATGGCTAAATTAGCAACACTACGCGACGCATTGGTTGAGGAATTGAAGGATCTCTACAGCGCCGAACAACAGCTCCTTCAGGCGCTACCCAAGATGGAGAAGCGCGTTAGTAACGACGACCTCAAAGAAGCTTTTCGCTCTCACCTGGACGAAACCAAGCAACAGGTAGATCGACTCAATCAGATCGCACACGCGCTTGGCACGAAACTCACTGGTAAGGTCTGCGTCGCTATGCAGGGTTTAATTGAAGAAGCAAACCAGACTATACAGCGTGAGAGCGACAACGAAGATCTCATTGATACCATCGTGGTGAGCTGTGCGAAGCGGATCGAGCACTACGAAATAGCTGGCTACGGAACCGCGCGGGCGATCTCCGATGCGCTCGGAGAGGAGGAGATTGCAGACCTCCTCGACCGTACTCTTGCCGAAGAGTCGGCAGCGGACGAGAAGCTTTCGGGCATCTTCGAAGAGAGTCTTCTTCCCAAACTCGCACGACTCGACACTGAGTCGGAAGAGGAGCAGGAGGAGGAGGAAGGCGAGGGCGCAAGCGCGCGGGAATAAGCCTTCTCATTCCATGCATTGCGCTCCGGCCTGGCTTTGCTACAGTCTCAGCCATGCGTCGCGCAATGTTTATGCTAGGAATCGTATTATGCCTCATCGGCGGCTACCTATCGGCCTCTACCTATCTGATGCTCGATCGAGCGATAGCGGTAGAGGCCGAGGTGGTTGCTGTCGAGGAGCGTACGGGCCCCCCCAAGCCCCGCAGTAAGACCCCGATCCACCTTCGCTATACGCTGCCTGACGGAGGAGAACACCTCTCTAAGACCTCTATGCCGATGCTCCAGAAGGTAGAGGTTGGCGATCGGGTCCGTATACTGGTCGATGGTGCCAATCCTGAAATGGTAACGCTACCGCTGCTCTCAGTGCTCTGGGCTACCCCGATAACCCTCTGTGTGGTTGGAATAGCCCTGCTTGTCGGATCACGCCTGGCACTCCGCGGGGCTTAACGAGGGCTTTTCTGCTGCCTGCTACACGTCGATTCTACTGGTGTACGTGCATAGCAAGCGCTACACTATCGAGGTTATTTCTTCTCGGCAGGAGCCCCATGATTCGATCAACTGTCTTCATCATCTCGGCTATTGTGGCGCTCTGCGGATGCCATGGAGCCCAGTATCACCGTAATGCGGTCTCTACGGATAGAAACTCGGCTCTCACCGTTGGTACGGTACAGCGAGAAATCCGTGTGGGAATGTCAGGCGCAGACGTGGCAGGAGTTCTCGGCTCGCCCAATATGGTGACGAGTGACGACCAGCGTCGAGAAACCTGGGTGTACGACAAGATCTCGACAGAGCGTGCATACTCCGCGGATTCTGGTGGGATCTCCACCCTTATCCTTGGTGGTGCCACGATAGGCGACGGTCTAGTCGGGGGAGGCGCCGGGCCTTCGTATGGCTCTGGTAGTGGTGCTTCATCGACAACTCAAAAGACCCTTACAGTGATCATCAAGTTCGACTCTGATAGACGCGTGCGGGACTTCGCCTATCACTCTAGTCAGTTTTAGGTGGCGAGGGCTAGATGGTGAGGACCTGGCTCGTAGGTTTGATATCTCTCTGTGCATTTGGTTGCATAGGATGCGCTCCTCAGGTCCCGCGTGGTGCTCTCGAGCTCAGTCCGGAATCACTCACGCAGCGGCGTTTACAGACCAGAAGGTTTGACACCCCTGACGAGGTCCGGTTGCTGCAGGCGTCGCTGGGAGTCTTGCAAGACCTTGGGTTCAACATCGACGAATCGGAGTCTCGACTGGGAATAATAGTTGCCTCGAAAAATCGTGATGCTACCGATCCTACGATGGTCATTGGAGCGATAGCCATCGGGGCTTTGGTCGGGCAGGACATCCAATACGATACCACGCAACGTATTCGCGCATCTCTCGTTACACGACCAGTTTCGCGCGGCGAAACCCTCGTGCGCGTCACGTTCCAACGCACGGTATGGAATCAAGCGGGACAGATTACGAGGAACGAAAGCCTCGACGGTCCGGAACTATACCGCGAGTTCTTTTTTAAGCTTTCGAAATCGGTATTTCTCGACGCCCACGGTATTTAGGTAGAGGATTATAGGTAGCGGACATGGTGCAGAAGCTGTTGTGTACTCTCGGCCTTGTATTTGCTCTCCACGGGTGTGTTCCCCTAAACCAGCGTGTGCTGGACTCCGATCAGTCGCAGCTCCAGCTACGCCAGATCCAGTCGCGTGTATTCGACACTACCGAGAGGGAGAAGACGCTACGAACGGTGATAGCTACCCTCCAAGATCTCAACTTCGTGGTCGACAAGGCGGACCTCGGTTTGGGGACCGTAACCGCTACGAAGCTCGACGGTTACGCTCTGCGAATGACGGTAAGCGTGTATCCACGTGGTCAGCGTCAGCTCGTTGTTCGAGCGAATGGGCAATTCAACGATCAGCCTGTAGTCGATGCCGTTCCGTATCAAAGTTTCTTTGCCGCGCTGTCGCGGGCGATGTTCCTGACTGCTCACGCATTGGACTGATAGCGATTAGGCAGCGGGTGAGCCCCGCAGCACATGTTGAAGGCCTAGGCGCCCCGTAGTAGGCTACCGCCTTATGACCTCTTTTGTTGCAATCTCTCCTGGCACGCGAGTGCTCGTGACCGGAGCAACCGGCTTTACTGGCCAGGCGCTCACCAAAAAGCTCCTCGCACAGGGAGCTCGGGTTCGAGCCATCGCGCGCGGAAGCTCAGATCTGTCGCCGTTTTCAGGGTGCGATATCGAGTGGGTGCGCGGAGAAGTTTTCAATCCAACGGTGATATCCGAAGCTGTTAACGGCATCGAATATGTCTTTCACGTTGCGGCCGCGTACAGAGAAGCCAAAATCAGCGACGCTGTGTATGAGAACGTGCACGTCAAGAGCACGCAGGAGCTCGCTCGGGCGCTTCGAGGAAGACCAGAGTTCCAGAGGTTCGTGCACGTCTCTACGGTCGGGGTACACGGTCACATCGACGAGCCCCCAGCCTCTGAGACCTATCGTTTCAGCCCGGGGGATATCTATCAGAGAACCAAAGCTGCTGCTGAGGTATGGCTGACTGAATATGCAAGAGAGCAGGGGCTTCCGTACACGGTTGTACGCCCAGCCGCGATCTACGGGCCTGGGGACAAACGCCTTCTAAAGATCTTCAAAATGGCGCGCAGGCCTTTGTTCCCGCTGTTCGGAAAGGGTAAGGGGCTCTATCACCTGATTCATGTCGACGACCTCACGAATATCTTCATCCAGGCGGCGCTCCATCCGCGGGCGCTCGGAGAGGCGTTCATCGCCGGGAATGCCGATCCGCATCGGCTGCAGGATATCGTGACGACTGTCGCGGACGAATTAGGCAATTCGAAGATCACGTTCGTGCGCTTTCCCGCTTGGCCGCTCTTTTTGGCCGCAGATGTGTGTGAGGCAGTGTGCAAGCCGCTCGTAATCTCCCCGCCTTTATACCGTCGCCGCGTCGCCTTCTTTACCAAGGACAGGGCGTTCGACACGCGCAAGTTGCGGGACGTTTTGGAGTATCACAGCGGTGTAGAGACTCAGGCTGGATTGCGCGGTACTGCTCGCTGGTACCGAGAGCAAGGGTGGCTGTAAGAAACGCCATCACCCGACAGAGCTGTCTCTATCGCTCCAGCGTTTTCACATAACTCCGACCCTGGAAGATGTTCACACCAATGGCAAAAGCCACGGTCATCGTACTTACGAACAAGATCGCGCCGACTACGTGCGCAGTGAAGACTATTCGCACGTCTCTCCACAGCTGAGATTCCTCACCCTCGCGCATGGCATACACGATCCGCTTGTAGATGAGCGGCGGACAGATCAATGCGAGTTTGCCACACTGCGTCTCGTGTTGTTTGACGGTCAGCCACACGGTAGCCCACGATCCGACCATCAAGATGAAGGTGACCGCTGCGGTTATCGCCAGGAGAAGCGTCACCTCGGATACCCCGTACCGCTTGGCGAGTACTATAACTCCGAGGATCGCGATTGCCGAAGCCAAAACTGCAGAGAACGCGAACGTTGCCGGCATCGTCATAATGCGGAAGACGAACGGATCGCTCTCGCCGGTCGTGTCGATGTGAAGCTGTTGACGAAGCTTGGAGCGCTTCTCGGCGTACGAAGCGGCGCACGACGGGCAGAGGCGCTGAAAGCTGCCTTCGGCGGAGCCGCATTGGTAACAGCCCTGATTTTGCGCATCAATTATCGTCATCGTATCCCCTCCGGGTACATGCCCGACAAAACCCAGAGGTATATCGTCAAAAACCGTGTCGAACTTTACGAAGTGGTAGACAATTGAAGATTAAGTCCCCTTCGCCGTCCGGTGTACGATGAGCTGCCATGGCATGCCCCCGCCCGATCAGGCGCCGCCAGCTCGGACCGCCCGGGCCACCTCATCGCAGAAGGAGGCTACGGTTCGACTCAGTGCCGCGACCCGTGCCTCTGACGATTCGCCATCGAGCTTCTCGCGGTAGACCGAGAGCCGGGGCGATAGGGCCGTCTCGGCGCTTCCACCCAAGAGTCCCCAACGAATCTTTAGCACCGCTTCTCCCTCCTCAGAGACATCGAATTGCAGCACTTCGAGACGTATCGACCGAGCCGAATCTGAAACTTGGTATGTTTGAACCACTACCACAGATGCATTGTCGAGCCGCGTTACGAGGTTCTCCATGACGGTACGTTCGAAGTTACTCTCGAGCTCCTCGACCCAGCGCTCGTACTCGTCCACTACGATCTCTCCGTTGGTCCGACGCAGCGCCATTTGGGGATTGTTGAGATACCCTGGAAAGGCGACCGTGACTACTTCAATCCGCGGGCCGTTCGTACGTATGGCCCCTTGAATCTCCGTGGGGATGGGATGCAAAGAGTAGAAGTGGGTTGGAGGCGAACGGAAGCATCCAACCATCATTAGAGCTGCTACGACGGTCGACACACACACTACGGTTCTCATGCTTTACTCCTTGGCCCGTAACAGAGCCTCTGGGTTTCGTTCGATGTAGTCGGCCAACCGGCGCACTGTTCGAGCCGTCGAAGAGAGCTCATCCAGGGTAGCTGCGCCCTGGTTAACCACGGGCTCCGCCCTCTTCAACAGGGCATCGAGGCTTTCGAGGGTCTTAGTCGCCTGAGCCGCGGCCTGAGTCGAGCGATCGGAGAGCTGCCTCACGTCACGCGAAAGGCTCGTGCTGTGAGCATCCAGATGCCCTGCGAGTGCTTTGACATCCACTAACAGCGTCGTGAGTTTGTGTATCGTATGCTCGTCTTGTGCAGCCGCAAGGATCGACTCGAGTTTGGTGATCGACGAGACCGTCTTGTTGGCGAGTTCCGTCAGAGGGATCTCTTGGAGCGTGGCCTGCACCTTCTCGAAAGAGGAGGGTGCAGTGGGTATCTCTGCATACCCATCGGCGTATTCAGGGTGGTACCTGGGAGGGATGTTGGACATGAAATCGAGCTGGACGAATAGCTGTCCTGTGACGATACTTTCGAGCGCCAACTGAGCCCGCAAACCTTTGTTAATCATCCGATCCACGAGTGGTACTCGGCGTGCCTTACGATCCTCTGATGCGGTCGCCACTACGCTGAGCCCCTTGATGGATTCCCCGTCGAGCTCGACCAAGACAGGGATAAGGAGCTCGTCTCTATCCTGCCTGTACACGATAGAGACATCTTTGACTGTGCCAACACGGGCCCCTCGAAAATTCACCGGGGCGCCCTCAACCAAGCCTTTTACAGAGCCCGAGAAAAAGGTGACAAAGACAGCCGTATCCTCGAAGAATTTCCCGCGTCCAAACGCGAGCACGGCAGCGACAAGGACGGCAGCTGCGCCAACCACAAAAGCGCCAATCCAAGCATATCGGGGTTCGTTACTCATAGCACTCCCTATGTATCGCGTTCCCCGCGGGTGAGAAAGCGGATAACACGCGGGTCCGCCGAACGTTCTAACAATTCGTCTGGAGGACCGAGCGCGGTCATCGTCTTTGTCTCGGCATCGAGAAATACTGAGTTCGTGGCTATGGCGAAGATGCTGGCCAGCTCGTGAGTGACTATCACAACTGTGGAGCCCAGGCTCTTGTTCAACTCGACTATCAGATCATCGAGAAGCTTAGAGCTGATAGGATCCAACCCGGCGGAGGGCTCGTCGAAGAAAAGCACCTCGGGATCGAGGGCCATTGCCCGAGCAAGTCCGGCCCGCTTTTGCATCCCGCCACTTATCTCTGAAGGATAATACTCCTCGAATCCTGCTAACCCGACCAAAGCAAGTTTGTACTCGACGATGGCTCGAATCTCTGCCTCCGATCTCTGGGTGTAGTGCCGAAGCGGCATGGCGACATTTTCAGCCAAGGTCATAGATGTCCATAGGGCGCCCTTCTGATACAGAATCCCCATGTTACGAAGCAGGGCTTCGCGTTCCTGGGACGACGATGCCCAAAAGCTCCGACCGTTGTAGAGGATCCGTCCGGAGCTCGGCGCCACGAGCCCGATCAAGTGCTTCAGGAGCGTGCTCTTTCCGCAGCCACTCCCCCCCATGATTACAAAGATGTCACCCTTGCGAACAGAGAAGCAGAGATCGCGTTGGATCAGTACCTCGCCGTACTTCATAGTGAGACCATCCACAACGATATGAGCTTCACTCGTCGTCACGTCAGATCCCCAAAATCTCGGTAATGACTGCAAACACGGCATCGGCCAGTACGATAGAGACTATGCCCGAAACGACCGCAGTCGTCACGGCGGTGCCAACCGCAGATGCGCTCCTACCGCAGCGCATCCCGGCGATACAGCCCGCCAGGGCAACTAGGATACCGAACACCCCACTCTTTAATACCCCTAACCACACGTCGATCAGATGCACCGCTGATACCGTCTGATGGTAGTACTGTGCAAGAGAGATGTCCAAGGTAAGCGCGGAGACGAGCGCTCCACCCAGAATACCGAGGCAATCGGCGTACAGACACAGCAGTGGCATCATGACCACAAGCGCCAGCACCCGCGGAATCACCAAATACTGCATCGGGGAGAATCCGAAGGTCTTCAAGGCGTCGATCTCTTCGTTCACCTGCATGGTACCGAGCTGGGCGGCGAAGGCTGCTCCGGTCCTACCGGCCATGATCACGGCTGCCATCACGGCACCCATTTCACGCAACATTCCGACACCGACCAGATTCGCTACATAGATCGTCGCCCCGAACTGCCTAAGTTGTTGCGCGCCGATGAACGCCAGGATCACACCAACCAAGGTGCTGATGAGCGTTACGATCGGCAAGGCCGAAGGGCCGCATTGATCCAGGGTCTGCCAGATGTCCCGCACCGGAACCCGTGCGCGACCACGCAAGAAGTTAAGAACCTCAGCCAGGAGCTCTCCAGTGAATGCAAGCCAATCTCTGACGGTATGGAGTAGAACAAGCGCCGCGCGCCCCACAGCGACCAAGAACGAGTCGTTCCGCGCCAGGCGCCGCGCCCCCTTTCTCTCCGGCACCGAGAGTGCGAGTCCGAGCAGTCTCTGCGCGCTTGGCGGAAGATCTTGTGCTGTGAAGGCGAGGCCCCGATCGTTGCACAAGCGTACCACGCGCAAGAGCCATGCGACCACCGCACTATCTATATCGAGGTTTTTCGCCCCTGAAACGAAAACCTTAGCCCCGCGCGCAAGAGACATGAGCTGCGACTCGAGCTCAGAAAAACTGTGTCCCGATCGCTTCTGATCGCTCGAAGTCTCGAACGAGATCGAGAGGTCGCCGTTGACTATGGTAGAAGATGCTAGTAGCGCTGCCATTCCTGGCGATCACCGTATCGGTAGGGGCGTAGGGAGGCAAGTCCCTGACTCGGCGAAATACAAGAAGTCGCTGATTTTCGTCCTGCCGAAAGTCGAATATCAACCCAATCTCCACCTTCTCGCTACGGGCAGGTTGTGCCTCGTCTCCCTAAAGCTCCCCCTGCTCCTGAAAGCTGTAATATCCGCGCCTGGCGAAAACGATGTGATCGAGGAGTCGGATTCCCAGGGTGGTCGCGGCAGCTTTGAGTTGCCGAGTCACCTTACGATCCTCTTCGCTCGGAGCCGGGTCGCCAGACGGGTGGTTGTGCGCCAAGATGATCGAATACGCATGGTCTGATATCGGTCCGACGAACACCTCCCGCGGATGTATCGGACAACTGGTGAGCAGGCCAATACTAACCGTTCGGACCCGGATGACTTCGTGGGCTCCACTGAGCGATATCGTGAGGACGTGCTCCTGGGGCCGATCGAGCAGGTGATTAACGAGTGGCAGAACATCTCGCGCGCACGTAATCCTCGTCCCTTCTGGACGAATGCGCCGTCGCGCAAACTCCAGCGCCGCCGCGATCAGATACGCTTTGGACGGCCCGATACCGGATATCTCTTGAAGGGCAGTCAGATCGATGTGCTCGGCCGTATTTTCAAGGAGCGGCAATACCCGCCCTGCCAGTGCGTTGACCGGCAGTCCCCGTGTTCCCGTTCCCAGCATGACAGCTAGAAGCTCCTGGTCGGAGAGCGAGCGTGCGCCCTGCCGAGCTAGCTTCTCGCGAGGCAGGGTTTCGATATCGATGGTGTCGTGTTCAATCTCGGTGTGCATAGCTCGCTGTATATCGGCATCTGCAGCACAAAGTTTCCGGGCTTTTTTGTGGAATCGAGAGATCTCTGTTCTCGGCTCGATTCCACGAAGGCCCAGTTTCCGACAGAACCTCTGTTGCACCGATAGTACACGGCCCTCACATACGGCGATCTCAACCGATTTTTGTTGGAACATCGCCGTTTTTCCGGTGGCTATAGTCTCGCCATGCTCTAGGAGCTTTGATACCGTGTTGCCTGAGCCCTGATCCTCGTCATTTGACCCACGTAAGCTCGACGGCGCGTACGGTGTGTCAGGCAGGACTCTCAAGATTGACAGGTTGTTTTGCTTGCGGAGGTTTTTTCATGCGGAAAGAGTCGCGCGAAGAGAAGGTAATCCGGTTCCTCTTTGGAACATCGAAATTCCGGAGTCATCAACACGAGATGCTCACGTATACTCTGGGATTTCTCTTCGTGGGTCTAGTGACCTTCGTATTAATGGACTCAGTTGGTCTTCGAGACTGCTTCTACGGCGCAGCGATGTGGGTGTGCGCGCCGATCTACCTACTCACTGCCTGGGCGGTTTGGAAAGACGCCAATGACAACTCGTAAGCTGCACGTGGTTTGGCCAGAACGCTTTCTCTGACTAGGCACAAAGCGTTCGACGGGGACGGGCAGAAATTTGGTATTTCGAGCCTCCTTCGAGCACGAGGCGTGCTGCTACCTTGCTGACGGTCCTCGTCATCAATTCGCGGCTCGCCACGTTGTGAGCGAGGGGATTGAGCGAACCCTGCCATACTATTTCGTCGTCGATACAGACAAGATTGCACTGAAAGTTGCGCTGTTCGATTACTTGGACCCCGATAGCCTCTAAAGACTCGCGAGCTTGTTGATAGCTCTCAGAAGAAATCGTGCCGTTTTGGTCCCGAGGAGGCACGACGACGATCACCGCAACCTGCTCGGCTCGCTTGCGCCGCAAGAGGTCGACGAAGGTCGCCACCCGTGTCATCGAGAGAAGCGCCGAAACGACGACGACCGTTCGGGAGGCGTCTCGAAGATCACTAAGGAGAGCGGGCACGAGCGCGGCCTCGTCGAAGCCTTGGAATGCGGCCGCACTTGCGTTCACGGCACCGCTCAACGATTGGGTCTCTAGACCTAGCGGAGCGAGCAGTTCTCCTGCGCGTAGTCTGAGCGCGGCGCGCTCCAGATCCTCGAGCACACCGTGCATGATGTGCGCCGGACGGGTCGCCGCGTGGAGAAACGAGAGGTTCGCCACCACTAGTAGATTGCTCCGTGCCCTGCTCAGGGCAACGTTGATGAGCTTCGCGCCAGGTTCTCTTAAGGTACTCGCGCTCAAAAAGCTTCCGAGCGAGTGGGGCGGACTCTCCGTAAGGTCGAGAATCATTATCTTGCGCTCTTCACCTTGGAACCGGTGCACAGTGCCCACGCAGACCCCATGCAGCCCTGCCTCGCTCAGGAGCTCCTCGATCAAGTCGACCTGCGCTCGATAAGGACTAATAACCCCAATCTGCGATTCGTTTTCCCTCGACCCACCCGCTCGAAGGCTGAGGCACACTCGCCGCACAAGAAGCGCATGCAGCATGTTCGCTCGCGAGCGTCCAACGCTTTGTCCGACGGGTGACAGATCCGAAGAATCAATCAACACCAGGGGATGATCGGCCAAGAATGCAAGCGACAGGGAGAACTGTATCGGATCGCGATCCACATAGCGAGAGGCTAGCCCCCCTCCGTAGAAGCGCTCGTTGATCAACGAGCACAGCTCCGCACGGCTGCGAAACTGGGTGACAAGCTTGGCTAGGTGCGGGAGAGATTCGCCTTGATCGACTGCCTCAACGATTCCAGCCGCCTCAAATACGTCGCGCGAATACCAGCGTGCGACGACATCAGTTCGAGATATTGCGATCGGCGGCAACTGGCGAAAATCACCGGCTATGACCACGCTAAGGTTCGCCATTCCACTCAACCGATACACGAGCGGCAAGGGAAGCATCGAAGCCTCGTCGATTAGCACTGTATCAAAATCGGTAAGCTCGTGTGCACGCAGGACAGCTTGGGTAGCCGTGGCGGCGACAACCCGTGCGTGAGACAGGAGCTTCGCCCTAAGTTCGCGCAGGAATTTTTCTAGCAGCGCGATGCCGGTGGCAAGCTCCCGTTGACGGTCCCCCAGCTCGCCTAACAGACGCTCTATCTCCTCGCGGTTAGAGGCAGTCAGCGAGCGCTCGATCTCGGAGATGCCGGCCTCCAAGAGAGATATCGCTTCACGGATATCGCCTCCTTCCGAAGTGTCCGCGACAGATGCGCGCGCCGTAGGGCCGATTATGCGACCTACGAGCCCTTTGAGTCCAAGATGAGGCTTTTGGAGAGTGGGAATGAGAGAGCGCAACTCATTCTGAAGCCCAGCCCGTGCGTCCCACAGGTTAAGCTGCTTGGAGGTCGCCCACATCTTCTTCCTGATGACCGATTGTTCCCTTTTGAGATCTGAAATTCGAGCTGCTACCTTACCCTCGCTGCGCGCTATCACCTGATCGAACGAAATAGCTGGGCCGTAGTCTTGTTCGAGAGAGGCACGAGCTATAGCTCCGATGCGCAGGATTGAGTTCTCAGGTAGCGAGGCATGCCCCTTCGGAGCCACGTGCCGACAGAGACTCTCTACTACCCCGTCCACTGCTCGATGAGTATGGGATACGATCAGCACCCGACGATGAGAACAGAACAGCCTCCAGGCGAGGGCAGCGAGGGTCACGGTCTTTCCCGTGCCCGGCGGGCCCCATAGATAGGTGACGGCGTTGCCTTCGGCAATCTGCAGCGCCGCGCGCTGATCATCGGTGAGCTCCTCTGGAGCTTCGAAGCGAAGCCCTTCTTGTTTGATAGACCGGACGGCTCCTGTAAGGGCTGAGTGCGCGAGTTCGGAGTTCCACCCAGGCGCGTCCCCGGATTCACGAACCTGTTGCAGCGAGTAGCCCAGCTGTCGAAGCAGGGGGGATTCATCCGCACGAAGCATCGCTCCTCGTACAGAGGCCCCCAGGTCGCAGGACAGCGAGACGGTGATCTCTACCTCGCTTGCGGAGACCACGGTTGCTGCGTACGGGCGCCCTGCAACTGTCACAGTGCAAAAGCTGTCATCTTTCAGAACGAGGCGGTGTTTGAGAGAAAAACGGTAGGCGTGTCGGAGGCCTTCGATCGCGATTCTCTCTCCGCATTCAAGGCGAAATTCGCGTCCGGTGCGTTCGGCCTCCTTAGACTCCTGTTCGACCGCTTGGAGGAGCGAATCAAAGATGTGTTCATTCGAGCTTTTTGTCATCTGGGCGGCACTCTAGCACGACAGCGCACGAGATCTGCACAGAAGTTACACCCTCAGCCGCGTAGCGCAACCTCCTGCTCTCGCCAGAGTGGACCGTGGGTCAAGGAGAGATATTTTCGGCTTGCACAGATGGATCTCTGTGTCTAAAAAAGGTAAACGCAGTGGGTTGAAGCGTCTTAAAGTAAGAGCTATTCGAAAGCTCCGCTGCTACCTGAGAGAGACCCACATGCTTCTTTGTATGCAGGTGAATGTAAACCCGTATAAATTGCTTCGGTCATGCCTTGTGCTGATCGCCTGGTGGACACTCGCGTTCACGGCAAGCTATGCACAGTCCCACGAGCCAGGTGACGGGGGCGAGCCCCCTCCACAACGACCTAATTTTCTGCTGATCATTGCAGATGACCAACGCCTTGACGGCGTCGGAGCGTTCATGCCCCGAACTCAGCAACGGTTGTTTGATGAAGGGGTCAGTTTCGAGCGAGCCTATATAACCACGTCTTCCTGTGCACCGAGTAGGGCCAGCATGCTCACCGGACTGTACGCGCGCAACCATGGCGTGCAGGTGAACAGCGATCGCTTTGCCAAGCAATCGATCTCCGAGCTGTTGCAAGCAGACGGCTATTCAACGGCGCTGGTCGGAAAATACATGAATGTGAGCACAGGAGCGCCGGTACCAGGATACGATTTTTGGGTTTCTTTTGCTGGTGGGAGCGGTCCCTTTATAAATCCCGCGCTGTTCGTAGGGGCAGAGCGAGCAGTCAGGCCGGGGTATATCACCCATCTTTTGAGGGATTACGCTCTTCAGTTCCTCGAGCAGGCAGCAGGGGAGAAGAAACCCTTCTTTTTGGTCTTCGCGCCGACTGCACCGCACAACCCAGCGACGCCGGACGCCGAGGCAGCACAGCTCTACAAAGGGCTCGCGAAACATCGGCCGCGGAGCTTCAATGAATCTGACATTAAGGACAAACCAACCTGGATGCAGCAGGTCAAGAGCCTTACGTCGTTACGCATGGCCCAAATCGACAATTTCAGAATGCGGCAACTGCGTACCCTGTGGCCTCTCGACAGATCGGTGGACGATCTGCTCACCAAGCTTGAGGATCTTGATGTATTGGACAACACCGTCGTGCTGTACATCTCTGACAACGGAATGATGTGGGGCGAGCACCGGTTGATGAGCAAAAATGTGGTATACGAGGAATCGACTCGCGTTCCATTTGCTGTCCGTTATCCTAAGTTTATCAAGGGCGCTGTCCGTCCAGAGGTCGTAGCCAATATCGATATCGCTCCTACAATCCTCGAACTAGCCGGGGTACAAAGCCCTTGGAAGATAGATGGGCGCTCGCTAGTGCCGTTACTGACTGGGGAGGCTACCGAGTGGCGCCCAGGGGTTGTCCTCGAAGGCTGGCTAAAACGAGACCTGCGCGAGCCATTCACCGCCTTCCACTCCGGCCGCTTTGTGTATGTTGAGAACGAATCGGGAGACAAGGAGATCTACGACCTCCAGATAGATCCAGGTCAACTAACGAACCTGGCGGGACGTTCTCGGACATATCTTGAGATAGAAAAGCAGATGGCTAAGCATCTGCGAGAGGCGGGGGTTGCCCCAGTCGGCACCTCCATAAAGGGCGGAGGAAAGCGCAAGAAGCGCTCTGCCTAAGTCGCGTGACACGTTGAGATGACGGCTGATCTCAATGCTACTGATAGGAACCTGACCCAACAGATGCGTGGATTTTAAGCTACATGAGGCTAGCTCGATAGGCAGCATGCTCCACAAAACGCGGATTGTAAATGAAAGACACTGATGCACCGGGGTTTTTTTTCTGTAAATGGGGTTCGTAAGTCCGGCGATTCGTATATGCTGGGGCTTAAGAGCCTTTGATATGAATATTCGTTTGATCGGCACCTCTCACCGTCTCGGTTCAGAGGTGGTACACGCAGAAACAATAGAGAACTATTTCAAACGCGATCCCGGCACAATCGCTGCGCTGTCTGGGGTAACGCGGTTGCATCGCATCGGCCCTGGCGAGTCCTTGGTGAGCCTGTCCCGGGACGCGGCGCTCGATGTACTGTCGAAATGCAAGGTGTCCCTGTCGCAGGTGACAGGGATCTTCTCGTCGTGCAACCCCACCACTGACTACCTTATCCCTTCTCTCGCACCGATGGTTGCGGCCGCTCTCGAGCTCACCCATCTGCAGGCATGCAACATAGGCATGGGGTGTGCCGGTGGGGTACAGGCCCTTCAGGCCGCTTTCAATCAGCTGGCGGTGGACAGCCTTAAGAAGCGAACGTCGTACTACCTCGTAGTGGCGGGGGACCACATCAGTCGCATGCTCGACCACGAGGCATGGAAAACCGCGATCCTCTTCAGCGACGGCGTGTCGGTCGCAATCGTAACCAACGACCCGGAGAGCACTGACGGTTTTCTCATCGAAGGGGTGACATCCGAGTGTTACGCAGGTGAGAACGTTGACGTAATCAATCTTCCAAATGTGCTCGCACGAGAGACCCCCGGCGACCGGTCGACCTATACCCTTCAGATGAGGGGTCGCGGGGTATTTGAATTCGGTACCCGCGTAGCTCCCAGAGTACGAGAATTAGCTGGACTAGAAACCTTCGAGGATTGCTACATCGTTCCTCATCAAGCGAACATCCGAATGATTCGCGAGTTGGTTCCCGCTTTCGGCATTCGCGAGGATCAGCTTTACATGGAAGGTATAACTACTGTGGGCAACATCTCAGGAGCCGCATGTTTCCTGGGGCTTGAGGATGGTATGCGTCGTGGGCTATTCCAGGACGCGGCTAAAATTCTGTTAGTCGCATTTGGCGCTGAGCTTCAGGTGGCCGTAGCGGTTTTGCGTCCATAATGTCCGAGAGGGCCGGAATGCCCTGATCGATTTTTTTTGAGATTAGAAAGGTCCCGTCCGCCTCCGCGCGACATACCGCACGAGAAGCGGACGTACGCCGTAACTAGCGCTTTACGCAGCCGAGACCACTTGGCAATCTGACGTCCTTACAACCATTTTGACGCTCTCGTGGCGAGCACTTCTGCTCACTCGGTTCAAAGCCAGCTGGGCACCTGTCCTGCGAGGGCTGTGGGCGGCCGTAATTTGGTCGGGAGGCGTTATTTGCTTGCTCAATCCTTTCCATCTCGAGGGCTACCTGCATCCCCTTCTTGGTGAGATCCACACAACATACGCCGCGAGACGCATTCGCCTCGCTGCAATCCTTACGGCCCAAGCCAAGGTCGTAACACGAGTAGGGGCAAGGCCGGCAATGTACATCGGCCTGAGCAACATTAGTGTTGACCACAAAGGCGCTCGCGCACACGAGAGACAGAAGCATTCCACGTATCATACGATCACTATCCCTTTTGATTCGGGGAGGGGGTATTACCTACGTTGGACGGACTCCTCCTCAGTTTCGACTCCTAGCTTCGGCGCCTATCCCTCCGTCCACTTCCAGATAGGCGAAGAGGTCATAACACCAGCTCGGGATACTGTCGATGGTCTTTAGACCTCGTCGCGTGCGCTACAGGGGAGGTTTCCCAGTGGCCCATACTGTTGCGAAGAGATACCATCAGCTCCTGTGAGCGGCAGCACTCCGAGGGGCGGGCCGAGAATCTCTTAAGAGAAATACGATGAAGAACTACGATACCTTTGCGGAACATTACGATACCGTCGTGGGCCAGCGCCGCGACGTAGCCTCGTTCCTTCGGCAAATCCTCACCACCTTTGCGCCTCAGGCCAAGACGGTGCTCGAGTTGGGATGCGGTTCCGGCAGTATGCTGACAGTGCTCTCGCGACACTACCGAATGACAGGTATCGATCGCTCGTCTGGGATGCTTTCGGTTGCACGTCGCAAGGCGCCCAAGGCACGGCTTCTACATTCGGACATCACTGAGTTCGAGCTCGATGAACACTTCGACGCCATCGTGTGCCCCTTCGATACTATCAACCACATCACTTCATTACGCGGATGGCGGCAGGTGTTCGAGAATGCTCACCGACACCTCAATCCAGGGGGGATATTCGTGTTCGACGTAAACACCGAAACAAAGATGGAGCGCTATCGATTGGAACCGGCAGCCGCGGATCTCGGCGAGAACTCGGTAGCGATCGTGGATGTTCGTCGGACCGCGCGACACAGGTACCAGGTGATGCACAAGGTATTCGAGCGGGTGAAGGGGAACCGCTTCGTACTGCACGAGATGGAGATCCCGGAGTTCATCCTTCCGACGTCCAAAATCTTGACCGAGATTAAGCCTCTGTTTCGCAAGGTCTTGGTTGTGGACCCGGATCGGAGGCGCCCAGGCGTAGCTTCAGAGGAGCTCTTTTTCATCTGTCAGTTGCCACGCTGAAGCCGACTCGTTCAGATATACTGGTCAGAAAGCCTCGCATCATTAGGAGCTCTAACAATATGGATACTTCCACTTTCCTTAAGCGCGCACTGGTGTTTCAGTCGGAAATCAAGCGCGGCTCGTTTCCGAACGCTTCGACGTTAGCGGACCTGTGTGGATGTTCGCGCAGCACCGCGATGCGGACCATCGATCGATTACGCTACGAGTTCGGCGTTCCGATCGATTACGACGAGTCAAAGCGCGGATACTACCTCACGAACAAAGACTTTTCGTTCTCCACGTTACCTCCGGGCCGTGACGAGCTCGTGGCGCTCGTATTGATGAGCGAGTTAGCCGGGATAATAGACGACTCGAATTTACACACCGCAATAGACTCGCTATGGAGGCACATCACCACCGGCCGCTCCGACGTCACCTTCGACCTTCAACCTCTACGGGAGCGGTTTTCGTCCGATACCACCTCGATCGCCAAGTTGGCAGATATCGACCTGCTGTACCTCCTTTCGCTCTGCCATACAGGGCAGGGGGTGTCGGTACAATATCGCTCTCCCTGGCGCCACAACGAGGATCGCACATACGCCGGGTCCTTTGAGCGCGTACATTACTCGGATGGCATCCTCTATGGACGCTTCAATGAGTCTACGGGACGCTCGCTCGTGCTGAACGTCTCTTTCATCAAGAGCATAGAGCCGGTGGACTCCCTTCCGGTGCCGGCCGAGCAGCCTGCGTCACTTGAATACCCCAAAGACCACTGGCTCGAAGGATTTGGAGTCTGGGCGGGAGCAAAACCGGAGACGATCGAGGTTACGATCTCTGCTCCAGCATCCCGGTACTATGCCGCGCAGGTTTGGCATACCGATCAAGAAGACTCCTGGCGGGACGACCTTCTTGTTCGGCGTTTTCCCGGCATTCCCTCCCCAGAGCTCGCGCGAAGAATTCTTTCACTTGGTCGCTTCGTCGTCTCGGTTACCCCTACGACGATGTTGGACCAGATGCGCGACGATGTTCATCACCTCACAAAGCTGTGTTCTGTGTAACGGTCGTAAGAAGGGTGTTTCACCTAGTGATACACTTCATTGAAGAGCAGACTCTCGCGGTGGTACTCGATAGGTCGCTGCTGGGTGGTCGGAATGCCTGTACCATACACACGCGGAGCAGCAGGTCTATTCGACGGACGTACTATGGCTGCACGCTTATCCCTATTAGATCTGTGGCTTCCGCCCTTGGAGTCGGGTGCGCCAGTGGGAGCAATGATAACAGCTCGGGTGACGCATGAGCGCTTCCTCGAACAGGAATGCCTGACCCGGTTCTTATCGATTGACAAGATACCGACTCGACAAGATTTCTCTCAGTGCGAAATTGCTGTCGTGACACACGACAGGGTTACCTGTCCAGCTTCTGCGGAACAACGGTCGTGGATCTGCTACGCACTACCGGAGATGCTGCCTGAACTGCATGCGAATGTTGCGCTGCTTTTGTGGGAGAAGCGGGGGCGGTTAGTGATCTCTTCGGCTCCCTTGACTGAAGCGAGTTACCAGACGGCCTTACAGAGCTACGACTGGATCGATTTTGCGGCCGATGATCCTGCTGAGTCCCTCTCACTGTACCGATCTCTGGATCCCTGGACCTCTGCGCTCTCCCACGTCATAGACAGGAGTGCTCATACCTTTCTACCGATTCAACAAGAAGATCTAGAAGTCGCTGGCCGAATGAAGAGAGAGGGTAGGGATGTCGTGCAGGATAGTCAGGTCGTTCCCATCTTTCTCGGATCTGGCAAGGGCAGCCTCGTCACCCAAGCTCTCGATTTGTGGGGCCACTCCGCCCCGCCTCGCGAGCTCTATATCGAGGCGGGGCAAACTCCCAGCCTCGACGATTTACTCTGGACCGTAGACGAGCTGAGTGCTCATATCCCGGCGGGCGAGACACTGCATGTCTCCTTAGTGGGAACGGAGACTCAACGACTCGGCCAACCGCGCTCTGTGCGAAGCCTCATAAGACAAAGGTATGCAGGAAGGATACAACTGGGCCTTTACCAACCCAAACTGAGAGAAGGAGTGCGGATGGAAGGCAACACCGTGATATTGTCAAACGATCACTGGCTGTTACGATTGGTAGGCTCGAGCTGCGGCGTTGGACAGAGGGCCAACAGAGAGCTTCACGCCATGATCAGCCGTAGTGTCGAATGCGCTCGGAACCCCGTACTCGAGGAAGAGGTCCTATCTGCCCTTGTGGAGGTTTCTTCGGCCTGCTAGGGGTACGAGATTCCCGAACGGTTCAGCTTTGCGGCTCAATATCCGATACAATATACGCCATGAGGTCAGTCGTTCACCCCATTCTCCTTGCCGCTTCGCTCGCCATAATGACATCGTCATTGATGTGCGTGCCGGTTAGAGCAATTAAGGCACAAGAACTTACTGCGCAGATCATCGGTGGACGACCAGCCCCATCTCTCGTGCAGGGCCCGGTGGCGCTCATTCTAACCGGCAGGTCTGCGTGCAGTGGAGTTCTGGTAGGATCACAAACGGTGCTCACAGCTGGGCATTGTACTGAAAGCGCCGCCATAGACGATTATCGAATACTAGTTGGTGGGCGCGTGTATCGGATCACAGCACTGATAACACACCCCCTTTACGACATGAGTGCGACGGCAAGGGCGAGCGCGCCGTACGACGTCGGTGTGATACAACTCGATGGCACGCCAAGTATAACTCCGCTACCGGTCTTTATCGACCGTCGAGTCATACGGGGAACCGAACTCACCATCGCTGGGTACGGAACTCACGAAAGCTCCGCCGAGGCTCTTGAACCCGAAGACCTGGCCAGGATCGGTCGCTCGGTGGTGGATAGTGTGAGTCGAGACGGGGTACTCCTTCAGGAACACGCAGGAGGCCGAGCCTCGACCTGCCCAGGCGATTCGGGAGGTCCCGCGATCTTGCGAGATTCGGGGTACAGCGGAGTCGTCGGCACACTATCGATCGGTACAAACCAAGCGACC
Source organism: Bdellovibrionota bacterium (assembly GCA_044337105.1). Lineage (GTDB taxonomy): Bacteria > Bdellovibrionota_C > UBA2361 > UBA2361 > OMII01 > OMII01. The sequence goes on from JBIIOE010000001.1 coordinate 82,449, forward strand.
AGTGACAACTGCGAACTGGTTGCAGGTGGACTGTTCGGACATGTGTATCTGCAATCCGCGACTGTGCGGCAATTCCTGTCATCCTTTCCAGACATTCAGTACATCTCTGGATTCAGAATCTTCATCGAGACAGCGGCGAGAGGCTCTGTCACGACCCTGCGCAGAACATCCCGCACATCAAGTATTTCGGCTCTCCGTAACTCCACACGAAATGTTATCTCCTCGGTCAGCAAAGCGCGCGAATATGCGGATGGTGTCCGCTTTGATTTATTAAGCCAAGCGCTCGCCGAACTGAGATCCGCAATGCGCAGCAAGAGACTTGCCCAGGCGAAGCCAAGGATAGGAGCTGCGAGGAAACGCCTAGATGAGGTAGTGGCACTTGGCGTGTACTAAACCTACACGTCCAGCGCACGCCTGCTTACGGCCTGCCTCTGAAACAACTTCTGAAACTGAGCCACTTGAAGTGGCTTCGAACGCTCTCTACGCTAGTCGGTAGGGTACCACGGCACCTCTCCGAATCTCCATCTGAAGTCGCTTCGGTGGGTAGCGATCTGTCTAATCGTGTAGCTTCTTACTCGCAATCGAACACTAGAGGTGCACTGTGAATACAATCTCGATCGTACTCCACTTTACTGAGACCGCGAACGTAGAGCTCGTACGGAGTGAGTTTCGTGACTCCACACACAAGTACAGTAAAGTGTGCGTACGCGGCAAAGCCGCGGTCACGGCAGACGAGATGGGAAGCTTTCAGTGGACGTCGGGAGTGCGGGCACTGTGCTGTGTTTTCCTGCGATTCGTCACCTCCGAACAGGACCAACGATTCGGATACTGCTTGCAAGGCGGGCGGGGAAGCCTGGCATCCTCTCTGGACTACGCGCTCAGTAAGAGCCCCGCATGGTTGTTAGAGATGTTCGGAACAGGGCCCCAAGGTAGCCCCTATGCTCGGCGCTTATTTCGGATCTTGAATCCCAATAGAAAAAGGGGTCATCGCGGAATCGAGTGGGTAGGACTCGGTATTATCGCGACGTGAACGTGCTCGTGCACGTAAACGTGAACGTACCCGGAGGAGGAGTCACACTGGCTGAAGGCATAGCTTGGAAAGCAT
>JBIIOE010000067.1:0-19559 GCA_044337105.1 Bdellovibrionota bacterium
GAGCCCTTTACCCTCAAAAAAGAGGCGCCTAAGGGCGCACTCGGGGCAAACAGACGTCCGAAATCAGGACGCCCGATTCTACATATTTCCACCATATTGACAAGTGCTGGGGGTGTAGAAACCCGGGGGTTTCGCTTTTTCCAGGCGTTCTTAGCGCCGAAAACCAAAACAGTTTGATGCCGCGCCTTAAAAAAGAGCTCCCTTCTCCTCCTTGAGACGCCCCTCTCCCTCTCTGCCACCTTCAACGCGCTACCCTCATTGGAGTATCATAAAGGACACACGTGGAGATATCCGTCAGCAACTCGGGGCAGCCCCTCAAACCACTGAAGCTACGAGAGAAAACTGCACTAACATGATGAGCATCCGAAAATCGGGTACTTCTGAGAGTAGCGCAGTTAAAAGAGGCCTGTAGTAAGCGGCGATTAAAGACACCTAAGCCCTTTAAGGATGACCAGGAGCCCGCTGCACGGCACGATTAGGGTAAGGAAGAGCAGGGCCAGAACCTGCCACCGTCACGGGCATGGGCCCTTTGTGACCTCCTCGCCCCGCTGCTCTAGACGCCCAACGCCCGATAGATTCGCCCAGAAACCTCCTCGACTGCGCCTACTCCATCTATCTCTCTCAATAAACCACCCTTACGGTAGTACTCAGAAAGAGGAGCGGTTTGAGCGCGATACACCTCGAGCCGTTTCTTAGCAATCTCGGCATTATCGTCGGTACGAGCCTCGCCCGAGGATACCCCTCGCTGCTTGATACGCCCGAGGATAATGCCTTCGGGGACCGAGATGTCGACCACGTGGAGAAGCGGAACGTTGAGACTGCCAAGCATTGCATCCAGCTTCTCAGCCTGAACCAGCGTGCGTGGAATACCATCGAGAAGAAAGCCGCTCCTGCTGTCAGACTGACTGAGACGATCTGCCACCACCTCCATGATTACATCGTCCGACACAAGCTCTCCGGCATCCATGATCGACTTGACCTTGCGACCGAGCTCTGAGCCCGAAGTAACCGCAGCCCGCAGCATCTCGCCGGTGGAGATATGAGGAATTTCGAATTTCTTGGAGATGAGGACGGCCTGAGTACCCTTCCCCGCCCCCGGTGGACCCAACAATACCAATCGCACGATAAGGCCTCCTTTCGTACTTCTAAGCTAGCGACGGAGAAGTCGGCCACGAGCATAGCTCATAGACCCTATCCCGCCTCTTACCTTGGACGACCGCGCCATGAAGTTCTCGTAGTTTCTCGCAAGCAACATCGACTCTATCTGCGAGGCAGTATCCAGCGTTACACCCACAACGATTAATACCGCGGTGCCCCCAAATACATACGCGAACTGAGACGCCCCAAGGCCGAAGTACACGACCTGCGGGACGACACACACCAACGATATATATACTGCTCCCCACAGAGTGAGACGATTGAGGACACGGTAAAGATAATCGGCCGTCTCCTGACCAGGTCGAACGAGAGGAATGAACCCCCCGTTCTTCTTGAGATTATCTGCCACCTCCACCGGGTTGAAGATGACCGCAGTGTAAAAATAGCTAAAGAGCACAATTAAACCCACGTACGCGAGCTCGTACCCCCATTGTCCAGGGGTGAACAATTGGCCAAAGTAGGAGAGATTTGCGGCAGGAATCACGGTCATAATAGTCGCGGGAAGCATCATAATCGCCGAGGCAAAGATCGGCGGAATTACCCCCGTCATGTTTACCTTGAGCGGCATGTACTGGGTCTGTGCCTGCGTCATCCTTTTTCCCACCATGCGACGTGGATACTGAATCGGAATTTTTCGATGCGAGCGCTCGACAAAAATAATCGTGTAGATCGAGAGCAACGAGAAGAACAGGAGGAAGAGTATGGCGAACGGAGATATCTCACCCGTACGGGCAAGCTCGACGGTCGAGCCGAAGACCTGTGGCATACGCGCAGCGATACCGGCGAAGATGATGATGCTCGTGCCGTTACCGAGCCCGCGCTCCGTGATCTGCTCACCGAGCCACATCACGAAGGCCGTACCAGCCGTGAGCGTGAGCATCGTGATAATTTCGAACGACAGCCCCGGAGTGGCTACCAACCCTCTCCCCTCGAGAGCTCGCGCTATCATGTAACTCTGAATGAGTGCGAGAAGAATGGTTCCTTGCCGGGTGTAACGCGTCAGCACCCGACGCCCGGCATCCCCCTCTTTCTTGAGGTTCTCTAAGAAAGGAATACTTGGCGACAGCAATTGAATGATAATCGAGACAGTTATGTAGGGAGAGATTCCCAGGGTGAAGATAGAGAACTGCTCTAGCGCGCCTCCCGAAAAGAGATTTATCAACCCGAATAAGGTGTTCGCGTTATCCTCGAACATTCGGCGAATCGCAGACACGTCAACGCCGGGGGTCGAAACGAATACACCGAACCGATATACCGCCAACATTCCGATTGTGAACATCAAGCGCTTCTTGAGCTCAGGTATCTGAAAAACCTGCAGGAGACCGTTCATCGAGTCCTCTTCCGACTTAAAGTGAATATCCTCGCCGCGACTACCGCACCGCGTATCGCCACGGCCACTATCCTATGATTCTACGAGCTGGAAAAGCCACCACATCTATCGAGCTGCTTCTTCCGTAACTCAAAAAAATCGAGGGCATGACACAGAGCAAGCGAACCTCAGAGGCTCTCGAACTCCGCGACTATGCCCTCGCCTGTGTCGAAATCATGCTCGATTTACTGAGCAGTAATTACTTCTACAGTTCCACCGGCAGCCTCGACCTTGGCTCGCGCGCCAGCAGAGATAGCGTGCACCTTGAGGTGCAACTTCTTGCTGAACTCTCCCGAATCAGCCAACACTTTGATACCGGCTCTCTTCGTGCGCTTGGCATAACCGAGCGTACGAATGGTGTCGACGTCAACAGTAGATCCGTCTTCGCAATGCTGAAGCGCCGACAGACGAACGAGGTTGAATACGTTCTCACCGAGGGTCCCTTTGCGAGATACGAACCCGACCTTTGGGAGACGTCGGTAAAGAGGCATCTGACCTCCCTCGAATCCCGGGCGAACACCACCACCGGTACGCGCAGTTTGACCCTTACCTCCCTTACCGGAGGTTTTTCCGTGACCCGAACCCTCGCCGCGACCTACGCGAGTACGCAACTTGCGAGCGCCAGCATTCGGCTTTAATGAACTGAGAGTAATATCTTTCTTGGACATGTCCGTCCTCACCACCAACTACGTTACTTGACCGGCCTAACTTCGAGCAGATACTCGACGCGCTTAATCATGCCCTTAACAGAGTCGTTCAGCGTGAGCTCACAGCTCTTGCCGATCCTGCCAAGACCGATCGCCTTCAGAGTATCTCTTACTGCCGGGTTACGGCCGATTGCACTTCGAGTCTGCTTTACGATTACCTTGCTCATAACTACCACTCTTGTAAGCTAATCCGTCTTAGTACGGATGGTATCCCATCTCCTCGATCTTGACGCCACGAACGGCTGCCACGATCTCTGGATCCTCAAGGGACAGCAATCCCGCCATAGTCGCCCGAAGCACATTCTGAGCGTTACTCGAGCCGATACACTTTGTGCGGATATCCTTGATACCACACACGTCCATGATAGCGCGCACGGATGCACCGGCGATAACTCCGGTACCCGGACCACCTGGCTTCAAAATGACAGACGAAGGACCGGCCTTGCCGAGCACGTCATGAGGGATTGTGCTTCCTTTAAGGGGAACCTTAATGATGCTCTTGCGCGCCTGCTCTGAAGCCTTGCGAATGGCATCCGGAACCTCAGCAGCCTTGCCGAGCCCGAAACCAACGTGACCCCGACCGTCGCCGGTCACCACAAGGGCGCTGAAGCTAAAGCGACGACCGCCCTTTACTACCTTGGCAACACGGTTGATGAAAACCGTCTTGTCTGTCAACTCCCCACAGTTTTCTGCGGGAACCCTGCGCTTATCGAGAGAATCCTTAAGAGCCATACATCTCCGAACTAAAACTCAAGACCACCTTCACGAGCACCGTCGGCCAACGCTTTCACGCGGCCGGTGTACAGGAAGCCGTTACGATCGAACACAACACTCTGGACCCTCGCGGCCTTGGAACGCTGAGCCAAAACTAAACCGACTGCGCGGGCAGCGACAACTGACTTGCTGCTCTCCTTCGCATCCTTTACCTCTTTCGCCAGCACGGCGATCTGTGACTGAACCTCTTTGTCGAGGGTCGAGGCACTCGCTATCGTGCGGTGCCCCTCGTCTGAGATCACCTGCGCATAGGTGTGCTTGGAACTTCTGAAAATACTGAGACGCGGACGATCCGACGTTCCCTGTACCTTCTTACGAATTCTGAGCTTCGTTCTTTCCCGAGCTCCCGAGGTTACTTTTTTGCTCTGCGTTGCCATGTGGCTACCACTCCTAAAGCGTGCGAATACCCAGATTACTTCTTACCGGTCTTACCAGCCTTACGACGTACTTTCTCATCGGAGTACTTAATACCCTTTCCGAGATACGGCTCAGGCGGCTGAACATCACGCACCTTAGCGGCAAAGCCACCGAGAAGCTCCTTGTCAGCAGCCTCCAGGTCGACGATGTTCTTGTTGATCGTGCATTTGATCCCCTGCGGGACCTCCATCACAACGTCATGCGAAAATCCTACGGCGAGAACCAAGTTCGCCCCCTGCAGCTTCGCGGTGTATCCTACTCCGTGCAACTCCAGGGTCTTCTTCCAGCCTTGGTTAACCCCTTTGACCATGTTATTCACGGTCGCTCGTGCGGTTCCGAAGTCAGCCTTAGCCTGTGCGTCACTACCCGTCTGGGTAAACACAAACTGACCGTTAACCAATTCAACACCCACACCTGGTCTCATGGAGTACGAGAGCTTCCCTTTGGGGCCCTCTACCGACACAACTCCGTTTGCCACCGCACCCTTCACACCGGAAGGCATAGCTACTGGCAATTTACCGATACGTGACATGTAACACCTCGCTCACTATCTCAAATCAGGAACAAACTAGCCGAACAAGGCGATCACCTCGCCTCCTACACGCGCTTTGCGGGCTTCGTGGTCCGACATCACACCCTTTGACGTCGACACAATCGAGATACCCAAACCGCTCGAAACACGCGGCAGCTTCTCTGCAGAGTAGTAACGACGGCAGCCAGGGCTCGAAACACGAGAAGCTCTCGAGATAACGGGACGGCCGGTCGAGAAGTACTTCAAACCGACGCGGATCTCACTCTTTCCGCCACCAAGATCCACCACCTCATAACCCTCTATCATTCCCTCTTTTGTGAGAACTTCGAGAACGCTCTTGTTGAGCTTCGAGGCCGTCACCGACACCTGCCTATGGCCGGCTCGCTGTCCGTTCTTGATGCGGGCGATCATGTCTGATACGTGATCATTAATCATAGTACTCTTCCCTGCCTACTGCTTGCGAAACGGCATACCCATTAGTTCCAAAAGCTCCATCCCTTCCTCGTCGGTCTTTGCCGTTGTGACGAAGGTGATATCCATACCGCGAACGGTATCGAGCTTCTCAATCTCAATCTCGGGGAACACGATCTGCTCCTTGATACCCATGGTATAATTACCACGGCCGTCGAATCCCTTACGTGGGATACCACGGAAGTCGCGCACACGCGGAAGCGCGACCGCAATAAGTCTGTCGAGGAACTCGTACATCTTTTTCTTGCGCATCGTGACCATGACCCCGATCGGCAGCCCTTCACGCAGCTTGAACGCTGCGATGGACTTACGAGCGCGGGTAACAACCGGCTTCTGTCCCGAGATACGCGTCATAGCGTACTCAACGAACTGAATCGACTTCGAGTTGCTCACTGCATCTCGTACACCCGTATTCAGAACGATCTTATCAATCTTAGGAACCTGCATCGGCGAAGAATAGTTGAACTTCTTCATCAGAGCAGGAACGACCTTCTCATTGTAGTGGTCAGCCAAACGACTCATAACACCCCTAACGACTCTTCACCTACGCATCAAGCTGAACGAATTGCTTCGTGGAAGGGTCTTTGTATCCTCGGACCCTCTTGCCATCTGTCAAGACGCTCTTCACCAAGCGCACAGGCTTCTTGAGCTTCTCGACGTAGTACATCACGTTCGAAATATGGATCGAACGCTCTACTTGAATCTTTCCGCCCTCTTCTCCCGGAGCGGTCGCCTTCTTATTTTTAACGAAGAGATTCAATCCCTCAAGGACTACTCTGTCGTTCTTAGCGCCACAGATCTCCTTGATCTTGGCCACTTGCCCCTTGAGCACCCGCTTATTCTTGTTGCCGCCGGAGATCACCATGACGGTGTCTCCTTTTCGCAGCGACGTGGGGACTCGGTCGGTCTTCTCAGTATTCTTTGCCACGCTACTTCTCCTCCAGGACTACAGAACTTCAGGCGCCAAAGAGACGATCTTCATGAACTTCTTACCACGCAGCTCACGCGCTACAGGTCCGAAGATACGGGTACCGACCGGCTCTTGTGACGCGTTGATCAGAACCACGCTGTTGTCGTCGAACTTAATAAAGGAACCGTCCTCGCGAGCAACCTCCTTAGCGGTCCTCACGATTACTGCCTTGTGCACCGATCCCTTCGCGATCTTCGAGTTCGGGATGGCCTCTCTGACCGCTACGACGATGACATCGCCAACGCTTGCATAACGCCGGCGCGTACCGCCAAGCACCTTCACACACACTACTTTCTTTGCGCCCGAGTTGTCTGCCACTTCGAGCAATGACTTAAGCTGGATCATATCTCTTCACTACCCAATAGACGCTACAGCTACTCGGCCTTAGTCAGAACCGACTCGAGCTTCCATCGCTTGAGCTTGCTCAAGGGACGAGTCTCGACGATCGAAACCCTATCGCCAACTCCGCATTGGCCCGCCTCATCGTGTGCGTAGAACTTCTTCGTCTGACGGATAAACTTACCGTACGTGCGATGCCGAACCTGTCGGACAACCGATACGACGATCGTCTTTTCCATCTTGTTACTAACTACAATACCGGTTTGACGCTTACGGATACCGCGCTCAGATTTGTCCTGAGACTCGCTTCCGCCCTGTGCAGTCTTCGCGTTCTTAATTGCCTCTGCCATACTCACTACCTTCGTTTTTGGCCCCTTCTCGGTGACTTACCTCTACGCCCTAAGCCTTCTGCGCCTTCTGACGGATCACCGTCTGAACCCTTGCGAGCGACCGCCTTGCTTCTTTGAGCGCGCTGCTCTTCTCGAGCTGACGAGCCGAGAGCTTAAACCGCAAACGCATACACTCCTCTGCCAGTTGGTTTGCCTTGTCTTTCAAGGTACCTACGTCGAGGCTCGAGATCTCTTTGATGAACTCTTTCCGCTTCATGTCAACAACACCTATACGTTCACTTTATCATAGCGGCCAAAACGGAGGCCGAACTATGACTGTTTCCCGCCCTTAAATCAAGCTGTTGCTCCGGACAACTACCTTGGTTTTGATGGGCAATTTGGCCGCAGCAAGCTTGAGAGCCTCTGTAGCGATCTTTTCTGCCACTCCGGTCATCTCGTACATTATTTTGCCGGCTTTTACCTCGGCGACCCACTGCTCTACGGCTCCTTTTCCCTTACCCATTCGCACTTCTGCGGGCTTAGAGGTCAAAGGCTTATCGGGAAATACTTTAATCCACACCTTGCCGCCACGCTTAACGTGACGAACAAGCGTTTGACGAGCGGCCTCTATCTGACGGTTTGTTACCCAACCCGCCTCCATGGCCCTCAAACCAACCTCTCCGAACTCCAAGGTACACCCGCGGGTCTCCTTGATCTTGAGGTGCCGGTACAACTTCATCTGTTTGCGATAGCGTGGCTTCTTTGGCTGCAACATACATCACTCCGACGAAAATTCTTTTTGAACCGGCCTACAGGTTAATCGCCTCTGCAGCGGCTTCCTCACCTGGTGCGAACTTCTCACCCTTGAACACCCAAACCTTCACACCGATGATGCCATAGGTGGTGCTCGCCTCTGCGAATCCGTAATCGATCTCTGCACGCAACGTGTGAAGCGGAACACGCCCCTCACGGTACGACTCGGTACGAGCAATTTCAGCACCGTTCAATCGACCAGACACGCGAACTTTGATTCCCTCTGCGCCCACTCGGAGTGCCCGGTTAACGGACTCCTTCATGGCACGACGGAAGTTAACCCGTCGCTCGAGCTGGAACGCGATGCTCTCTGCAACAAGCTGAGCGTCCATATCGGCCTTGCGAGCCTCTATGATGCTCAGATTCACATCACGGGACACAAGACCTTTGAGCTCCTTACGCAGGTCCTCGATGTCTTTCCCCTTCTTACCGATAACGAGACCGGGCTTTGCGGTGTATATATTCACCTTGACCCGTGCGGCCGCACGCTCAATCTCGATCTTCGAGATACCTGCAGCCTGCAAACGGCTCTTCACAAATCGGCGAATCTTTACATCCTCGCCGATATAACGACCGAAGTCCTTGGTGGCGAACCACTTCGAACCCCAAGCCTCGATAATTCCAAGCCTCAATCCACGTGGGTTTACTTTTTGACCCATATCCGAGCTCCCTTACAAATTTCTTACTTCTCACCGAGGACGATGGTCATGTGCGACGAACGCTTGCGAATCGGCGTTGCACGACCGTGCGCTGCGGGCATGTAGCGCTTAAGAGTACGTCCCTCGTTCACCCAACCGGCGGTTACCCACAGAGTGTCCACGTCAGCGCGCGCCTGCTCACGAGCGTTTGCGATAGCTGACTCAAGCAGCTTCTTAGCGAATGCTGCGCCCTTCTTGGGCGAGTAGCGCAAGATGTTGAGCGCTGGCTCAACCTTCTTACCCCTGATCAGATCGATCACCAGGCGCGCCTTACGAGGCGACATCCGAATGTGACTGAGCGTTGCACGAGCTATTTCGCCCGTCGTTCCTGTCTGTGTATTTGCCTTCTTAGTCATACTAGCAACCCTTACTACTTAGCCCTCGCGCCACTTACTTTACTACTTAGCCGAGTGCCCGTGGTACGTACGCGTCGGCGAAAACTCACCGAGCTTGTGACCGACCATGTTCTCCGTCACGAACACCGCATTGAACTTCTTGCCGTTGTGCACGGCGAAGGTCAATCCGATCATATCCGGAGTGATAGTCGAACGACGCGACCAGGTCTTGATGGGCCCCTTGTGAGCGCCTGACTTGGCTCTCTCTACCCACTTCAAAACGCTAGGTTCTACGAACGGTCCTTTTTTAATCGAACGAGCCATAGCTCCCTTCTCCTAAACTACTTACTACGACGACGTACAATGAACTTCTGAGTGCGCTTGTTGACCCGGGTCTTGAGGCCCTTGGCCAAAACTCCTGTCGGCGAACAAGGATGACGACCTCCTGAGGTCTTGCCCTCTCCTCCACCCATCGGATGGTCGACTGGATTCTTCGTAACACCACGGTTGTGGGGTCTGCGATTCAACCACCGGCTACGCCCGGCCTTACCGATCACCACGTTTTGGTGGTCGGAGTTACCAACTGACCCGATCGAAGCATAGCACTCAAGGGATATCTTCCGCATCTCGCCGGAGGGCAACTTTACGGTGGCATAGTCACCCTCTTTTGCAACGAGCTGAGCGGCGTTACCAGCAGAACGAACGAGCTGTGCTCCACCGAAACGCTTAATTTCGATGTTGTGGATGTTCTCTCCGAGCGGCACCGACCTAAGTGGCAGTGCGTTACCCGGCTTGATCTCTGCATCTGGGCCGGAGCTGATCACCTGACCGACCGAAAGACCCTGAGGAGCAAGAATGTAACGTTTCTCTCCATCGGCGTACACTACCAAGGCGATGCGAGCAGAACGATTCGGATCATATTCGATCGTTGCAACCGTTCCCTTGATCCCAATCTTCTCGCGACGGAAGTCGATTATGCGGTAACGGCGCTTATGTCCACCGCCCTTGTTGATGTTGGTATTGCGGCCGTAATTGTTACGTCCACCGGTGCCCGAATACTTCGCAAGCAACCCCTTCTCCGGCTTGGATGCCGTAATCTCCGAGAAATCCGATACCGTGAGGTAACGCCTCGTAGGTGTAAATGGTCTAAAACTCTTAACAGCCATGACTGTACCTCAACTCGATTACAAGCCTTCAACCAGATCGATCTTGCTGCCCTCTGCGAGGGTAACGTATGCCTTCTTGTAGCCGGCACGACGTCCGATCGAACGCGCGGTTCTCTTCACTTTCCCGATAAAACGGCATGTACGAACGCCCTCGACCTTCACCGAGAACACACGCTCTACTGCGCCACGAATCTCGTCCTTGGAAGCCCGCGGATCTACACGAAAGGTCACAACACGACCGTTCGCTCCGACCGTCGCACTCTTCTCGGTAATAACCGGGGAGAGCAGCGTTGCGTAGTCCCCTATCTTAGCTGCCGCAGAAATATTTTTCTTCTTCGCCATAAGTCCGTCCTACTAACTTCCAGAAGACTACCCTACACGAGCCTCGAGCTCAGCAAGCGCCGCGCGAACGCACAACACTTTCTGGCTGTTGAGAAGATCGTACACATTTACACCGCCCGTTGGAACGACTGTGACCTTCGCAACGTTACGCAAGCTACGCGCGAAGAGCTCTTTCTCTGCCGAAGCCTCGTTTGGAACGATCACGAGAACCTTAGACCCTGCCAACCCCGTCTTCTCGAGAAGAGCGACTGCGTCCTTAGTCTTACCAGTGCTACCGTCCATGCTCTCGAGCACCATGAATCCCTCTTGAGCACTCTTCACGGCCAAAGCCGATGCGAGAGCCCCTTTTCTCATCCTCTTGGACAAGCGGAACTCGTACGAACGAGGCGTTGGACCGTGAACGACCGCACCACCGACCCAGAGAGGCGAGACGCTCGAACCAGCGCGAGCGCGTCCCGTGCCCTTTTGCTTGAACGGCTTTTTCTTGCCGCCCTTAATCTCGCTGCGGGTCAGAACGTCGTGCGTACCAGCACGTCGCTTTGCACGCTGCCACCGAACCGTCCCGTGCAGGAGCTCGGTCTTGATTTGAGAGTTAAATACATCCGAAGAGAGAGGAACGACCCCCTTCTCCTTACCGGAGGCATCGAATAATTTTGCGCTTACAACATCAGCTGACATATCTCATTCACCTCCAGCTTAGCTTCCCTTCAACGCCTTACGGATAACCACAAGGCTGCCACGAGCGCCTGGGATTCCACCCCGTACGAGGATGATGTTCTCTTCCGGCTTGACCCCTACGACCTTGAGGTTCTGTACGGTCACATTGTCGCCACCCATACGACCCGGCATCTTCTTGTTCTTGAAGATACGACCTGGGAACTTACGACATCCGACCGCACCGACGTGACGACGAACCTCGTGGGTACCACGGGTCATCGGCTGTCCTTTCATACCGTGACGACGAACAACGCCCTGGAATCCGCGACCTATCGTTACTCCTGAAACGTCTACGATCTCACCGTCCTTGAAGACGTCTCCAACCGTAATCTGCTTCCCTACTTCGCCCCAGCCAAGGGTCGGAACATCGCATCGAACCTCTTTGACGTGGTAGAAAGCGCCCTGCCCGGCTTTCTTGAAGTGGCCCGACTCTGCTTTAGTGCAGCGCTGAGCCTTCTTCGGCTCGAAGCCTAGCTGAACAGCATCGTAGCCGTGTACATCACGACCGCGAACTTCAAGGACCGTACATGGTCCCGCCTGAATAATTGTTACTGGAATACTCACACCTTCGGGCGTAAAGATCTGGGTCATTCCCAGCTTCTTCCCTAAGATACCTTCAGAGTAATTTTTTGCCGTGTTCATGAAGAGGTCCCTACTTTAAATTGGTACTTTCATCTCCTACTGGAGCTTGATCTCGACGTCGATACCGGTCGAGAGCTCGAGCTTGCCCAACTCGTCGATCGTCTGTTGCGTGGGCTCGAGGATATCCAAAAGCCGTTTGAACGTGCGGATCTCGAACTGCTCACGGGACTTCTTGTCGACGAAGGTCGAACGATTCACCGTAAACTTGTTGATGCGAGTCGGCAGAGGGATTGGACCAGCAACACGGCCGCCAGTGCGACGAACCGTCTGAACGATCTCTCCAACAGCTGCATCCAAGAGCTTGTGGTCGTACCCTTTGAGTCTAATTCTAATTAACTGCCCGCCAATCATGGCATCATCCTTTTACTTTCACGTTTAGCAACTTTCGCGTTTCCGAACCTGCCCGTAAGAAACCTTTTGGAAAGCGCCGGGGACTCGCTTGAATCCCCGACGCTCACAACCGCCGAAATTACTCGACGATCTCGGTTACAACGCCGGAACCGACCGTCTTTCCTCCTTCGCGGATAGCGAAGCGGAGAGTCTTCTCGATACCGATCGGCTGATACAGCTCGACATCAACGTTGATGTGATCGCCTGGCATAGCCATCTCGACACCCTCTGGGAGCTTGATGGAACCAGTTACGTCTGTCGTTCTAAAGAAAAACTGAGGACGGTAACCGGAGAAGAATGGCTTATGACGTCCACCCTCTTCCTTCTTGAGGATGTAAGCTTCTGCCTTAAACTTCTTGTGCGGCTTAACGCTGCCAGGAACGCAAAGGATCTGGCCACGCTCTACATCATCACGCTTGAGACCGCGCAAGAGACATCCTACGTTGTCACCAGCTTGACCTTGATCGAGGAGCTTCTTGAACATCTCGACGCCGGTTACTACTGTCTTCTGAGTGTCGCGGAGACCCACGATCTCGACCTCTTCACCAACCTTGATGATACCACGCTCCACACGTCCGGTAGCTACTGTACCACGACCTGCAATGGAGAATACGTCCTCAACTGGCATAAGGAACGGCTTGTCGATATCTCGCTGAGGAACTGGGATGTACTCATCTATCGTAGCGAGAAGCTTGTCGAAAGCGCCAACTCCGATGTCCGAAGCCTCACCTTGGAGAGCCTTAAGAGCCGAACCACGGACAACCGGGGTATCAGCACCTGGGAAATCGTACTCAGAAAGGAGATCACGAACCTCCATCTCTACGAGGTCGAGGAGCTCCGGATCGTCAACTGTGTCTACCTTGTTGAGGAACACTACGATCTTAGGAACGCCTACCTGACGAGCCAAGAGGATGTGCTCGCGGGTCTGTGGCATCGGGCCATCCGAAGCACTTACTACGAGTATAGCACCGTCCATCTGCGCTGCGCCGGTGATCATGTTCTTAACGTAATCAGCGTGGCCTGGGCAGTCTACGTGAGCGTAGTGACGATTTGCAGTCGAGTACTCAACGTGAGCCGACGCAATCGTAACGGTCTTCGAGTCGTCACGAACAGTACCGCCTTTGGCGATGTCCTTGTAGGACTTGACGGTAGCGAGGCCCTTGGCAGCCTGAACTGCTACGAGCGCTGCTGTCGTCGTGGTCTTACCGTGGTCTACGTGGCCGATAGTACCGACGTTGACGTGCGGTTTGCTTCTATCAAATTTATCCTTTGACATGCTTTTCTCCGGTTTAATTAATCAAGACAGATTAAAACATCACTTCTTCGCTATGCTCTCCGCGACGTGAGTCGGCACGGGTGCATAGTGATGGTACTCCATAGTGAAGGTGGCTCGGCCTTGTGAGTTCGAGCGAAGGTCCGTTGAATAGCCGAACATTTCGGCAAGCGGAACCTCTGCCTTCACCGTCTGAGCGCCGGCCCTCGGTTCCATACCGAGAATACGGGCACGCCGTCGGTTAAGGTCACCCACGATATTGCTGACGAAATCATCGGGGCATACCACCTCGACTGCCATGACAGGCTCGAGCAATTGGAGCTTCGCCTTATTACAAGCGTCCTTGACACACATGGACCCTGCAATTTTAAAAGCGATTTCGCTCGAGTCTACCTCGTGGAAGCTTCCGTAGTAGAGCGTTACCCTGACATCGATGACCGGAAAGCCCGCAAGGATACCCCCTTCGAGGGCCTCACGAACTCCGTTCTGGACGGCAGGGACGTACTCTTTCGGGATGATGCCTCCCTTAATCTCATCAACAAACTCAAATCCTTTACCCGGCTCAAGCGGCTCTACGCGCAGAAGCACGTGACCAAACTGACCACGACCGCCGGTCTGCTTGGCATACTTGCACTCAGCTTCGGCCTTCTTGACGATCGTCTCACGGTACGCGACCTGAGGCTTGCCGACCGTGCTATCAACTCCGAATTCACGGAAGAGGCGCTGCTTGATAATATCAAGGTGAAGCTCGCCCATTCCTGAAATGAGGGTTTGTCCGGACTCCTTATCGACACTCACCTTGAGCGAAGGATCTTCCTTCGCAAGCTTCATGAGCGATAGACCCATCTTCTCTTCGTCCGACTTGGTCTTCGGCTCTATTGCAACAGAGATAACTGGGTCAGGAGCATGAATGCTTTCGAGAACGATCGGGTTGTCGATACAACAGAGAGTGTCGCCCGTGATAGTCTCCTTGAGACCTACCGCAGCGCCGATATCTCCCGCGCTAACCTCTTTGACCTCTTCACGCTTGTCGGCGTGCACACGAACCACACGGCCGATACGCTCCTTCTTTCCGCGGGTGGAATTGAGAACACCGCTGCCTGCAGTAACCGTTCCCGAATACACGCGGAAGAACGTCAGAACTCCCACATAAGGGTCAGTGATGATTTTAAAGGCGAGGGCCGCCATCGGGGCATCTGGGTCAGTGGATCGGACGACCTCTTCCCCTTCCTTTGAATCAGGGTTAGTTCCCTTTACTGGGGGGATATCGAGTGGGCTAGGCAAATAATCTAGTACTGCGTCAAGCAATGGCTGAACACCCTTGTTCTTGAACGCCGATCCACACAATACAGGGAAGAGCTCCATCTTGAGCGTTCCCTTACGGATACCAGCTTTTACCTCTGCCTCGGTCAATGCCTCGCCGCCGATGTACTTCTCCATCAGCGCCTCGTCGACCTCGGAGATACTCTCGATGAGGTACTCACGAGCTGCTTGGGCTTCACCCTGAAGCTCTGCCGGAATATCTGCAACCTCGAACTTGGCGCCCTTGGTCTCATCCTTGTAAAGGATCGCCTTCATCTGAACGAGATCAACGACTCCGAGGAACTCGCTCTCAGCTCCGATAGGGATCTGAATAGGAACTGCCTTTGCACCGAGCTTCTCACGGATCGAGGCGACACCCTTGGCGAAATCCGAACCGATACGGTCCATCTTATTGATGAAGCAACAACGAGGAACCTTGAACTTGTTAGCTTGGCGCCAGACAGTCTCAGATTGAGGCTCTACACCGCTCACAGCGTCGAACACTGCTACCGCGCCATCGAGCACGCGCAAGGAACGCTCTACTTCGATAGTAAAATCTACGTGACCCGGGGTATCAATTACGTTGATCTGATGCTCAGGACGGTCTCCATGGGAGCCCTTCCAATTACAAGTCGTCGCTGCGGAGGTAATGGTGATTCCACGCTCCTGCTCGAGCTCCATGTAATCCATGGTAGCAGCGCCCTCGTGCACCTCACCGATCTTGTAATTGATCCCGGTGTAAAACAGCACGCGCTCTGTGGTAGTCGTCTTACCAGCATCAATGTGAGCCATGATGCCGATGTTACGAACTAAGCTGAGATCCTTCCTGGCCACGACAAAATTCTCCTAACGAACTCTACTAAGGAACTACCACCTAAAGTGTGCGAACGCCTTATTGGCTTCGGCCATGCGGTGAGTGTCCTCACGCTTCTTGACTGCAGATCCCCTACCCTGCGTTGCGTCGAGCAACTCGTTGCCGAGGCGGTCAGCAAGGCTTCGCTCACTGCGGCTCTCTGCAGCCTCTTTCAACCAACGAAGGGCGAGCGACTGAGCGCGCTCTGCACGAACCTCAGTAGGCACCTGATAGGTCGCACCACCCACTCGTCGCGAACGAACCTCTACTACCGGCTTGATATTGTTGAGTGCCTTGTGAAACACCTCAACGGCATCAGCGCCGGTCTTCTTCGCCATCTCATCCAGCGCGCCGTAAAGGGCTCGCTCTGCGACTCCCTTCTTCCCGCTTTCCATGATTACGTTGATCGCCTTCCCAATAACGACATCGCCGAAACGGGGGTCAGCAGCTATTGGTCTTTTGAAATCGCGCTTCTTTCGTGACATAGCACCCTCTTACCGAAAAATTACTTAGGCCTCTTGGCGCCGTACTTGGAACGACTCTGCCTGCGGTCATTCACTCCGTGCGTCTCCAACACACCGCGAACGATGTGGTAACGAACTCCTGGAAGGTCCTTCACACGGCCTCCGCGAATAAGAACAACTGAGTGCTCCTGAAGATTGTGCCCAACGCCGGGAATGTAGCTCGTCACCTCCATTCCGGTCGTGAGGCGAACACGCGCAACCTTGCGAAGTGCCGAATTCGGCTTCTTAGGGGTCTGAGTGTACACCCTTGTGCATACGCCACGGCGCTGCGGACAACGTACGAGCGCTGGCGACTTGCTCTTAGCCTTCTTTTGACGACGTTGACTTCGAACTAACTGATTAATCGTTGGCATCTGTTACTAGCCCTTACTAATCGATCTCTCTTCCGCGCTCGCTCATGCGAACACACACCTAGCCAGCAGATCACTGGCGCGGCGGGGTGATTACCATATTCCGCACTCGATTCAAAGGTTTTGGCCATAAAAGAGGCCGCTACCCTGCCGAGGCAGAACGAAGATTCGCAGAGGATCCCCTCACGAACCTTTAAGTCACCCAACGTGGCTTTACTATGCGTATTCCCGGACAGAACGGTTTTGCCGATTCAAGAACTCCCTGTTTGGGGAGGTTACCGCTACCTTTGGGGGCGACACGGGATCTCGGGGCCTTTCTGACAACTCTTCAGCCAAAGATGGTACCGACCGGGATACGGCAGTGCATCTCCTGCAACCAACTGATATTCTTAACGAACATTAGTAGATTCGTGCCTCGCGAGCTTGTGTGACTTACAGTGAAATCACCAGTGTGCTACTGAGGCGGCTGAAATTCGTTGCGCCGGATAGGTATCATGCTGGAGGTGCGGAGTCAAGGAGTCGCGGTGCTATGGAGAGCTCGCGGAAAACTATTCCACTGAACAGTTGGTACTAGGAGCGCTCTATAACGAACCACGACGAGAGATAACCTTAACCTCATCTCCTATTCTTACGGTTCCCGTTTTAACAACGACGGCATTCTGACCAAACATCGGCTTATCCAAAAGAGCGCTTTCCAAATCCGGAAACTTTTCGAGCAGGTGCCTACCAGAGTGGAAGGATTTCAGGGTCTCACGCGGTTCCTGCGGTTTACTACTAAACTTTCCCTCCTCTTGATTGACACCAGTAATGGGACATCTCCCGCAAGGCTTGACTACCTCTAGAACGACCTCACCAATCTGAAGCCGCTTCAGGCCATCCTCCTGCCAGGGCTCGACTCCAGTGAGGACCAGGTTTGAGCGAAAGACGCTCATCCGCACCGGCCCTACCCCTCGCTCCTCTAGCCTGTGGTTAAGATCCTCAAGCGACCCCTCACTCGTGATAAGAACGGCATATCCGTCAGCGAACTGTGTAACTGCTGTATCTAGCTGCGTGTAAATATCTTTGGTTTCCCGCACATAATCCCGCGGAAAGCACACCAGTCGAAAACGCTCATTCTTCCAAGGGGGAAGATACGCGTTAATCCACCGAGCCGCCTCATCGCCAGCATCAATACCCTCGCAGACCTTGTCATGAACCTGAACCATACCCCTCTTCCCTGCAGCCACCTCTAACGGAATGAGAAGGGGGTCCATCTCAGGTGCGAAAAGCCCCAAACCCTCCTCAGAGAGAACGGCGCGAACCAACGCTAACCGTTGCGCCCCTTTATCTCTTTGGGAAATAAAACGCCCACTCTCAGTTACCACCATCCAATGTCGATCGAAGGCGAGGCCTGTAAAAGCCATCTCACATTCATTCAGCTGATCCGCGGATCCGGACTTAAGGGGATATCGATTGACTTGAGCTATCTGCATACCTAATCGTTGTAGCGGCCTTCGAGGGGCATATCAAGCGCGATGTATAGTCCTAGCGTGAGCACTTGTTAGATGGTTTCTGACATGGACAACTTAAGACGTTCGAATCGCGAGGAACAAGGCTCTCGATGCAGCCGCAGAAACAAGTAGTGATTCACAGAGATCCCCGTTGATAGATTCGGTCAGTACCGCTCCTCGAGGTAACGCCGAATCGCGTCGTCATCTTCATAGACGTCTAGAGAGCCCCGTCTCTCTATCTCTATCGGCCTTCGAGGCGCGACTGGCTCGGGCTCGCCGACATAGCGAGACATAGCCTGCTCGTATTCCTCGTCGAGAGAACGCTCCTTCAGAGAGGCGCTCGATGCCATGAATTCAGGCGCGCCTCGCTCCCTTTCATACTGGCCAAACACACCGGCAATCTCATGTGGCATCCCGTTTCCCTCCTCGGTAATCCGCAGGATCTCCTCCTCGTCCAACGAATAACCTGAGCCCAGCTGTTTGCGCAGGTATTCCATCACCTCATCTACCGCAACATAGGGCAGCGGAACGGCTTCGTCGTGTTCGCCGTCATCGAGCGGCTGATACACCGAGAGAAAAACTCGCTTACCCTTTCGTCCCACTTTTATGGGCTCATCAACGATAAGCACTGGTGTGCCTGTAGGGACCACTTCGAACAGGTCTTCGATATCCTCCGGATACATCCGTATGCACCCGTGAGTAACACGCATTCCGATACCGAAGGCCTTCCTCTCATCAACACCGTGAATGAGGTAAGACGGAATCCCGAGCCGCAACGCGAATCTCCCCAAAGGGTTGTCGGGAGCCCCACCGGGAACAACCACAGGCAATGCGTCTCCATCGCGCGCATGCTCCTCACGAATCGAGGCAGGTGGGTGCCAAGTCGGATCGCGCTCCTTCCTGACCACCTTGGTCTCTCCCAGCGGTGTTCGCCAATCCATTCTACCGATACTAACTGGATAGGTGAGCACGTCACGAGGCACCCCCTTGCCCGCCGATGGATAGTAATACACCCTGAGCTCGGCAATATTGAGCACAACACCATGGCGCGCTGCGCTCGGCAGGATATAGCGATGAGGAAGAATCACCTCGGTCCCCTCGCCCGGAATCCAGCGGTCCACGCCAGGATTCGCTTTAACGATCTGGTCATAGCCGAGATCGAATTCCCGCGCGATATCCACGAGGGTTTCATCTTCGCGCGCCCGCACGAATCGAACCTCCCCCACTACCGAATCGGTAGCGTTGTCGAGGACGATCCGCTCGCACCACCCGCTGCTCATCACCAACAGGTGCGCTATGACAGCCAGAACCGAGCGCCTCGTGAATCTCATAGCTCTCATTAGTAGCATATTCACGGTGGGAGGTGTCACCGACGACTCTCTCTTGGGTCAGCGACCTGTCCCTCCTCGCCCTCCAGGGAAGCGCAGCAAAACCCACCCGTGGCGAGAAAGAGGATATTAGTTTGATACTCGATTCTTCCACCTCGCCAGAATCGGAGAGCAGCCCAAGATCCACTAACTGGCGTACGAGCGGTAACAGCTCCTTCTCCTCATCCTCATCATCATCCTGTTCACATATGAAGGAACACCGTATGCTCA
>JBIIOE010000002.1:0-82544 GCA_044337105.1 Bdellovibrionota bacterium
TTAATCCCTGGGAGTGGCTCTCAGATGTCCTCGTGAGAGTTAACGTCGCTTCAGAAGATACCGCCGTCAGCCTCCTGCCGATGAATTGGAAAAAGAAACCTGTCGGATAGAGGACGGACACCCAGTTCTTACGTCCCATCGGAATCGGTCTCAGTGCCCGCTCGAGGTGATTGGTGCCTATCGGTACGGCAGAGTCAGAAAGATACGCAGAGAGCGAATCCCTACGTTGAATCGGAGTGGGTAAAATTGGTGTTTCCAGACGTGAACATGCTCGTGAACGTAAACGTGTCACGAGCACGTTCACGTAGAAACGCACAATTTAGGAGAGAATTACAATCTCTCAGTGCTCATTACTACGCACTAGATCCGTCGATGAGTCAAAATAATTTGCCTATGAACTACTCGCTTCGCCAACCGGACCCTCAGAAGAGAGCTTAAACTGTGCCAGCGCTCCTTGCGGATCTAGCTCTTTAAATTCTTCAATAGCTGAGCTGTCGTAAGATTTAGGTCGGATGTGAGCTTCAGCATGAAACCCTTGCATCTGAGGCTTTGTATCATCAATCAAAATCTGTAAATTTTGACCGCGAAAGTCGGCCTTTGAACGAACTGGTAAAAAACGCTCTGGAAAGCCAAATGAGCGGAGCTGCTCAGTTAAAGCAACTGTGTCACCACCAGTAAAGATAATTACTTCCTCGCTACTTGGACAAAGAGCATCAAGTGCTTGAGCAAGTTGCTTGTTTAGAACAGTTCTAACTTCCCGTTCTTCTTTAAAGTACTCGCCTACAAGAAGTGTTCCCTCTACATCAACGAAGACCCCAGGAACTACCTCCTTTTTAACGGCACTTGTGTAGCCCGCCCAAGCCTCTGTGGCAGATATATTATCTTTCTTTTCCGAATAGGCTCTAGCAATGTAAGCATCGATTCTAGAGCTATTTTCTTCATTGCGAATTAATAATAGTTGCTCGAAACTTACTGAGGCATACACTTCTTCGCTTTCAGCTTTCGCCAAAGCATCTTCTACTTCTCTCATCAAATAGCTGTAAGGAGTTGTAGCCTGAACAAAGTCCAGTATCCACCGGGTATACTCATTTCCATCAAGCATAGCCTGTACTTCTGGATTGTTTAGGCATTCTGGCTTAAACCGAAAGGCGCTGTGGATGCTCACGCTATCAAGTCGATCTAAGTTGTATTTAATTACCCCACCTATAATACGATCAAAGCAACCCTCCCCTTGTAAAGCACGCTCTGCTCCTTGCTCTACCAGGCGATTGGCTAAGTCTAAGAACTTATCACTTGATAACAAGCCAGAAGGATATTTTTCAAAATTATGACAAACCGAGTGATTCCAGCTTTGACGACTGATCGGCTCACGTAGATGAGCTTCGCAAGCTGCTCGTATGACCTGATCAAATTCTCCGTCTTGATTGCGGGCTAAACAGGCTCCTATAAGCCTATCTAGCTCATTGTGATCAAGCAGAGGCCCACCCCATCTAGTGTCGTTTGTAGGCGACAATTGCTCTAAGTAGGATTCTCTTTTATCGAGTAACGCCTGTTTGGCTGATTCATATTTAGTATCTTCAGCGCTCTTATTAGCTTCACTTACCACGAAGTCTGATATTTTTTGTATCTGCTCGGGGCTTAAGGAACGACCGTGTATATTACTAGTTGCAGGATTACTGTCAGTTTGGGTTCTATCACTCGGAGCGGGATTAATGGGCAACATCTTTGAATCTCCTTAAATTGTACTACACATAATTACTACCAGATTCGTAGTAAGTATTTTAATTAGTACTATAGTAATATTAAATCTTAAGCAAACGATGTTGCGAAAAGTAGCTAGAAGCCATCTCAATAGTACGAGGGTCCCTCATGGAGTGTGCCGCACTCTTTGATTTGTCTAACGCGCTTGGCCACCTCTCCCCGGACGAATATCGCGCCGGAAAGCTTTTGCTTACACGGATTGGTGCCATGCTTTCCAAGCTATGCCTTCAACCAGTGTGACTCCTCCTCCGGGTACGTTCACGTTTACGTGCACGAGCACGTTCACGTCGGGATAATACCGAGTCCTACCCACTCGATTCTTCGATGAGCCGATTAACAAATACACCGTATCCTTCATGGGGCTTGTGAGATGGCTTCTAGTTTGAGGCGCACCCCTTTTGTATTTTACGAAACAGCACCATCCCTGCTGCGAGATCTCCTATGACCTAACACCTGCTGCTATGAGGCTGTTCCTGTACGCTTGAGGAGGTAGGGGCAACGCTTTGGATATGAGCATCGGAGAATAATTGCAGTAAATCTGGTGTTCCTCTACGCTCTCGGCCCTCCATAGCTCAGAGCGCTCAATGGATCGTTTTCAAGCGCTGTATGCTTGCCAAATTTGGGGTTTAAATTATGCAAGAGACCGCACATAGCCTTCGCCACGCCGTAGATTTAACCTTTGATCTTTCAAAGTTGCGCACTCCGGTCGCCACCGATTGGCAGGGGCCATACTCAGTGCCAGAGAGTAGAGCGGAGCGACTTTTTCGGGCTGCACATATCGCATTGAGCCTCGCAGTTCAGGAAAAGATGGATTCACCAACGGAGGCGATCTTGCCGTTACTGTTTCGTGGTCTGGACCAAGTGACACCCAGTGTCTACAAGGTTACATCTGATTCGAGCGGAACGGGTGGTGCTGCTAAGCAACGAGAGGACTTTCAAGCGCTGCTGCGTGAGCTGTGGGAGGCGTCGTGTATGTCTCAGGGCCTCGTTGGCGAGCTCGTTTGTGACGCACACAACTTGGCAGAGCTGTTTTCATTAAGGGAGCAGGAAGCTCTCGGCAACAACCTGGCTTCGTCCCGAATCACTTCGATACGTAACGGTCTCAAGCTTAGATCTGCTAAAGAGCTCGCAGTAGAGGCAGTATCGATATCGCCGAATCGATACTGGAAAGAAACGCAAGCCAATCAGCACCTTGCTGACTACCTGTATGAGATCGGTCAGCTACGAGTGACGCAGCGCAGTGGATGGCTGAATTTGAAGATTGCTCCCGAGAGCGTCTCAGAGCACAGCTTACGCGCTGCTCAGATGGCGTATCTCGTGGCGCGCATCTCCGAGAGTGATGATACGAACGGGGTAACGCCATGTGCGCTAGCAGCGCACCTGCTTGTCCACGATAATACGGAGAATCGAACAGGGGATCCGAATGCTGTCTCCAAAAGATATGTCGAGGTAAATGAACCACTTGTTCTTAGCCATCAGATAGCAAAAATTGGCGACGTAGGGACTCTCGTGAATAAGATGCATAGGGCGGTCTCGGTTGAGCAGAAGACCGCTCTCGGCCTGCTCGCGAAAGATATCGATCGGCTGGAGATGGTTGTAACTGCGATAGAATTAGAAAGGGCCGGAATAAGAGATCTTGATGGTTGGATCACGGGTACTAAACCATCTATCAAGACGGAGATCGGCAAGCAGGTCATGCAGTATATCGAGGAGCGGAGCGGGAAATCGAGAAAGCCATAGAGGGAGAGGGGCGAGCTCGGCGCTAGTAAGCCTACCTGCAAGCGCCCGGACCCTTCCTGGTGATTACCGGTAATCGTCAGGAAGGGGTCTTTTGATATTCACACGAATCTTTTGAAAAGCGTCCCGCACTAAACCAACACCGTTCAATCGAAATTACCACGGAATTCCCCGGATTTGCTTAGCGACTATCTGGAATGTAAACTGCCACATAGGTACGGAGTCGCGGTGTTCCGCGTCACGGTAGCGACCTAACTTTTGGGTAGAAGATACTTTCGCGAATATTGTCCCTCGCTCTTTTGCCTTTTGGCTGGAGTAAGAGCGAGAGATAAGAGAGAGCGCGGGTTTTTCTCCGGGTTCTTCGCAAGCCCCAGCGTGCGTAACTGTGTTTCCTAGAGGTGGATTTAGTCCAGTTCTGGGAAACGCAGTTGCGTTCCCGTCGAGTCGTGTGACTTGGCGAACATATCTTTTTTGCCCAGTTGGGCGGAGGATTTTAGTATGGGCGGCGGCGGCGGCGGCGGCGGAGGAGGTCTTCAGGGGCTTCCAGCCACACCCGAGCTAACAGGCTCGGAAGAGCCCGTAGAGATGGTAAATCTCGACGGTGCTCAAAAGGCTACTGAAGGTTCGGAAACCCAGCCCTCAGAGCTGGGCAATCTGGACCAGGCCGACAGCGACGAGCACGGCGAGTAGTCTCATTTTTTTATCACTCCTGTTAAATCCAGGAGATCGAGACAAGAGGTTGTTGCAACTTTCTCTTATCTCAAATTCTACCAAAATTCCGACTAACCCTTGTGGCTACAGCGATAGCCTACAAACCACTCATTGTCGGACGATCGCCAGAAAGATCAATTGACCATTGGGGTATGTCAGTGCCTAGTTCCTCCTCTCAGGTGATGCACCGAGTGTGCTCACGAGAGAAGCCTCGTTTAATCCTTTGAATAAAGGGTGAGGTTGGAGTAATAGAAAACTCAGTCAAACGGAAGAGAGCACAGGAGCGGTGTATGAAGAGCCGATTGAGGGTAGGGGTTGTTGGTGGTCTGGGGCTGATGGCGTCTCCTATGGCCCGCCACTGGGATGCTGAGGGGCCGGTTCAAGTGGTGCGTGTGCATGACCGTGGCACTCCAGGAGAGCGGCACGATCGTTGTCGGCAGGCATGGCTCCAACACGGCGCGGAGTTGGTTCCTGAGCTGTCTGATGTCACCGAATTCGATGGAATTGATGGTGTGTTCGTGTGCTGTGGGAAGAATGGAGACGATTTGTCGATCGTTTCGAAGCTGGCCAGTGGGCTGCGCGGTGAGGGCCGACGACGCTTTATATGTCACCTATCCACGGTCAGTGCGGGGTTTGTGCTTGCAGCGCAGGAGTTCTGCAGCGCGAATGGGATAGACTACGTCAATTATCCACTAACAGGTGGGCCGATCGGTGCAGAAAAAGGCACTATGCTGATTTTGTGCAGTGGCGATCGCGCCCTGTTCGAGCGTCTCTCACCCGCACTCTCCAAGTTGGGTTCGCCCAGGTTCTTCGGAGACAGTCCGACCGCTTCTACCGAGGTAAAGCTGATTGGCCAGGTCATGGTCTTTAACGGACTCATCGGTATCTGCTCTGCGGCAGCGCTGCACTCTGAATGCTTTCAGGATGGGAGTGTCGGAGGGATACAGCAGAGCGAGTTCTTCGATTTTCTCAATACAGGGGCGGGAGGGACCAGGCAGTGGGATGTCATCCTGAGCGCCGGGATTCGAAATGATACGTGGAATGCCCCCTTTCTTTTGAGCTACGGTGCGATCGACGCGATTTATGCTGCGCATCTTGCCTTGCAGAGAGGCACTTCGTACCTCACTGTTAGACCGCTCATTGATGTAGCGCTGGCGTTTTCATACGTGCTTAATACGATCGATTCGGGGCTCGCTACTCACTCCATCGTGCGTGAGATGGTGGCGAGTCGTACAGCTGAGCTCGATACCTTCATAGCGAAGCATTCAAGTAGTGGGGCCTCACTTCATGACGCGCTTGAGCTGTGTATTCGATCCCTTCCTGAGAATCTACAGCCGAAGGTGGCGCTTGATGTCTCGGAATCGGATTTTACACAGGTATGCTAAGTTGCGTATGGGAACGTAACTGAGGCGAGGAGTCCGGAGATTTGAGGGCTTCATGCGGTTATGAGGGTCGCATGGAATGCCGAGATTACGGTGAAGTAGGGCGCTACATCTTGACGAGCTCTAGCCTGTATTTCGTCTCAGAATAACTCCCGCGCTGGTTGCCGCACATCAAATTGCGCTCGATCTGGCGCACTCCATCCTCGGACATGCCCATCTTTTCGTAGAATCGGCGGGCTGACTCGTTGTCGCTCTCTACCCAAAGTATGAGCGATTTAACCTGCGGTCGGGTCTGCAGCTCGGTTAGCATCGACTGGAACAAGGCGCTGCCTACACCGTGCCGATGGTACTCGGGTCGGATCGCCAGCATTGAAAGCTCGACCGTCCCGCGGGCGTACCCAATACTGGGGATAATGCTCGGCCCGAAGCTCAAGAAGCCTGGGGAAGCGAGGCAAAACCTACCTGTAGCGAGAAAGTGGAGGTTGGGTCGATATTCGATTTTCGCGATATGGAAAAACCGCAGGTGTATCCTCTGCGATACACTGAGGATTTTTCCATGTCACGAAAATTGAATAACAACCCAACATCCGCTTTCGCAGCAGCGAGGTTTTTTGCCTCGCTTCCCTAGGGTAATCAGACTGTGGCTTTAGGGGGTAGGTTGGTGCGGAGGAAAGAGCGCCTTGAGCGCTGGAGGAGCAACGATAGAAGTAACAAGGGACATCAGAATAATTACTCCATAGACGGTTTGAGAGAAAACGCCTGCTTGCAGACCGAGGCTCGCAACGATGATGCCTACCTCACCGCGCGGGACCATGCCAATGCCGATGATCAGGCTGGGTCTTCTTCCGAGGGACATCGCCGCCAGGCTACAGGGTATCATTTTCGAGAGGATAGCGAGAAGGGATACGACGAGGATTGTGACGATCGTGCCGGGGTCGTGCAGTAGAGAGAGATCGACGTGCGCTCCCGTCAACACGAAAAAGTAGGGGGCAAGGAAAGAGGTGATAGGTCGTATGCTCTCCTCTAAACCTAATCGGTGCTTGGATTCCGCGGAAACCATCCCCGCAAGAAACGCGCCTATGATCGCTGCCAGTCCGATGTGATGAGCGGCCATAGCGAGAGCGAGACAAGCGCTCAAGGACAGGGCGACTGGGGAGAAGTACCGAGTAGGAAGATCGAGAAGGCCCGAGAAGCTCTGCATCATGCGAGTGCCAACGAAGGCTATAAGTATTACAAATCCGAGAGCTTGCAGTATCACAACAAGTAGTCCAGCAACATCAACGCTTCCTTGCGCATGCAGGGAGACTACCGCTCCGAGGATGAGCATTGCCAGAATGTCGTCTATCACCGCAGCGCCGAGAATCGCGTGGCTCTCGACGGTGTTCAGGGCCCCGAGCTCTCGCAGAACCTGGGCAGTGATCCCCGCAGAGGTAGCTACGAACGCTGCTCCGATGAAGAGGGCATTGGGGGCTTCATGCCCTGCGCGCGATGCCCAAAAGCTTCCCACGAGGAAGGGTACGAAGACACCAGCCATTCCAACATACGCAGCGATCTTCCCTACACTTTTGAGATCAGCTAGGCGAGTCTCGAGTCCGACCGAAAAGAGTAAAAGTATGGCTCCGAGTTCCGAAAGAATTGCTACCGACTCGTTGACCTCGATGAGGCTAAGGGCGAAAGGCCCTACCGCGCAACCTGCGGCGATCTCACCGACTACTGTAGGGATGCGCAGGGCGCGAGCGAACAGAGAGCCGATCTGTGCTGCAACAAAGACGATGAAAAGAGTCGGCAGTACATTGGGGGGTGGAGCGATCATGTATGTGGATCGTCGAAGGCAACGGTCCACAGTAGAAAGAGTCGCTGGATAGAGCGACGACCAGTACAACAGAGGCGTATGCTACGCATCAACACGAGCTGCTACCGTGGTTTCGACGTGAATAGAAAGAGCGAGCATCCGGTTAAGGGTGCTCGCTCGTAGAACGCTCACTGAAACTCTTGTCCCTCGTAGAGAGAGAGAGAGCGAGGTTTTCGCCTAATGCTCAGTGATACGGCTGTTGTGAAGGGCCCACAGTCGAGACCGGTATCTCTTGGAAAACTTGCCGTCTCCATGCAACGTATCCGCCTAATCCAGCAGCAGCCAACCCGAGAAGCATGGAAAACAGCGCGCCCCATGCCGCTTTGCTCGCGACTTCTGCACTTTGCTGCACTCTCTCCGGGGTTACCCGCTGACGTAGGTTCTCCACAGCTTGGCGAGCTTTGTCTTGCGCTTCGCGGGCGGCGTCTCGTGCTTGCTGGTCTATAGGAGCGCCCTCGCTCTGTCCGGGCTGCCCTGCCTCCGGTCGGGTGGCCTGTCCCGCAAGAGGCGCCGCTGCCTCGATTCCTGTCTGCACAACCCCACCCAATGTTCTGAACAACGATCCGACACCGCCAGCGATTACGTACAACAGTAAGGGGATCGTTACCACCCACACCATTACACCCTGGAGGATGCGTGTGAAGTTATCGATAATTGGAGTGGTTCGTCCCGAGACCCATCCGCCCAGGAAGAAAGATATGAGAGCTACGGCAGCTCCCCATATACCAGCTCCTATGCCGAACGAGCGAAGGGTGTCGTTCGGATCCACACTCGAAAAGCCGATTGCGAGTCCAAGGACACTCAGAACTGCTGTCGCCGACAGAACAGTAAAGACTCCTGCCAAAACTGGTCCCCATCGAACCAAGTCAGGGGATGTGCCCTGAGCGAAGCCTACATCATATCGTTCACTCCCGTGAAACCCTTCAACTCGAGAGAGATTGCCTCCCGATGGATTTTCTTTGTAAATATCTGCGGCCATAAGGTGCCTCCGTGACACTTGTAAAATTCATGGGCATTCGCCCACATCTCCGCTACGACCCAACTTTCCCCATATGGTGCTGGAGCCCGCATGCCGTACGACATGCGGGTGGATAACTCTTTGTGGTGCGAGCAGAAGACCTTAGACGTCGGAGCCATCTCAGCACGAGCATGCAGTGCGTGCTTTGATCAATGACTCTTCGTGGCTAAGGCTCTCTGCGAGCACGCCGAGTTAGGAATAGTATAGAGAATCCTGCTGCTCTGTGAGCTGATCAGAATTAGAGAGAGGATCCCCTTATCGATGACTCTTCTAATGAGTTAGCGATGATGGTGAGGACCAGCCCCGCTGCTGACCAGCGTTGCGTGTCACCTGCTGTGCGTAGTCGCGGGGGGCTTTCTCGACGAGATCGGCCTGAGACACGATGCCACAACAGATTCCTCGATTGTCCACTACAGGAACTCGGCGCACTACGTTCTCGTCCATGACTCGCAAGCATTCCTGTACAGACATCTCTGGATTAACGCTGGCAACAGGGGATGACATGCAGTCTCGAACCATGACCGCGGCAGGGGAGAGGTTTCGTGCAACGACGCGACAGCAGATGTCGCGGTCCGTAACCACTCCTACCAATCGGCGACTCTGCTGGTCTTCGACGACAGGGATCTGTCCGCAATCGTTCTCTACCATCAGCTTGGCAGCCTCGACGACGTTGGTGTTCGGCGTACAGCATACCGGGTCTTTCGACATTATCTCTCGAACATTCATAGCTATCTCTCCTCGAACTATGTGCTATCTCGCTAGTCGCGTAAGTGAGAGCTGGTCTTACAACGCGAAAGAGGTGGTCAGCACTGATTCGGGTCAGGGATGCCCTGTATCGGGGTGTTCTTGCTTGCTCAGTGCCTTTGCGATAATTCGAGCCGCTTGGGCGTGCCCGACGGTGCTAAGATGCCTGTCAGCCTCTGAATAGAGGGGTTCGCCGCGCCATGCGACGAATTCAGGATATAGATCCACGACCTCAAGACCCTCTTCGCGGCAGATCGTGAGAGCAGCTTCGTCGAGATGTGAGCGAGGGGTGTTCTGCATATCGTTGTGGGATGGGATGACGATAGCGCTAGGACGGATGGAGTGCTCGAGGGCGACCCTCTTGAATTCCCTCAACACGAGCTTCATCAGTATCTGAGCTTTTCGATATTCCTGCTCGTCGGGAATATCGTCGGTGGTCTTGTCGTTGAACAGGATTTCGGAGATGTGTTCCTCCGTTTCCTCCGGTAGAAAGTGGCCGGTCGTGATGAGCCGTAACGCCATCGGGAGTCTGAAGGTCGGAATGATCTGTTCGATCGGATTTGGGTGTAGTGGCCTCAAGCTACCATCGTCGGCGTTGATCTCGAAGAGGTGGTTCTTGAGCAGGTCATTGAAATCGTTTGACGGGTACAGCGAAAAAAGTGCTTGAGACGGCGCAAGCGGCAATCCATACCGTTTGAAAGCTAGCAGCGACTGATCAGGTCCGTAGCCTTGTACCCCCATGTTGTAGACTTCTCGACCAGTCAGGAGCTTTTCGAGCTGCTGGGGGAACGTGTCCCTCGGCTCTACAATCAAACCCATCGGAAATGAATCCCCCGAGACGGTGATCAGGTGCCTTCCCGAGTGTGTTGGCTTCTCGTCACGAAAGCCATCGGCGTTGATGTGATGGGTTTCGTTGGGGATCATACGGAAGAGAGTTTCCGTATCGAGTGTAAAGAAGGTGATACCCTTAGTGCCGCCAACGCCTTTGCCTACGAGTTGGTAGGTAGGCCACACCCCCCATACCTTCATTGAGAGTTCGGAAAACAGAACACACAGTGTTGCTATAGCACACCACTTCGCTACGAATTTAAAGAGAGCCAGCATACATCCTGATGTACCATCCCAACGAGCTCTACAGAAGGAGCGAAATGTCATTTTGTAGAATCATACGACACAACGTGCAAATTACGCCGGCCTCTACAGGAATTAAGTGCCCGACAATATAAGAATCGCGCAAAGAATTGGGAGTATCACATCTTTCGTCCTACCATGATCTCCATATTTTCCGCAAAAAATGTCTAGCCCGCCATGAGCCCTCTCCTTACGGTTGAGCTGTGGCTCCTGAGGTCGGCAGATGATGCAACGCGATGTGTTGCGGTGCGCACGCTACTGGCGTCCGAAGAGGAGCTCGGTTCGGTTGTGAAGATAGGTTTTCGTGCAGTACATGCACCCTCTGTTCGAGGGTGCAGGTTTTAGTTAGCTCCCCACGACGTTCCTTCGCAGTCGAACGTTTCTCTTTCAACAGGGGAGCGATTCGAGAGTGTGTATGAGGTTGTATCTAAAGACGGTCGTGGCACTTTGCCTCGTCACGACCTGCCTTCTTCGATCCACGGGTAGGGCGGCAGCACAGGCCGCGTCCTTTACTGTAATGCGGGTGACATCTCTTGCCGATTCCGGAGCAGGAACTCTGCGGGAGTGTGTCTCGAAGGGATTCCCACGGGTGTGTGTGTTCGAGGTCTCCGGTCGTATCAAATTGTCGAGTGATCTCGTGATTACTCAGCCTGATCTCATAATTGCGGGGCAAACCGCTCCGTCGCCCGGAATACTCGTCAGTAATGCCGGAATTAGGGTGAAGAGTCACCATGTTCGCATAGAGCACATCGCCGTTCGCGCGGGAGATGACAAATCCGGGCCGGACCCTCGAAGTCGCGACAGTATGAGTATCCAGGGGTCATCGGCTTACGAGGTTAAGCTCAAGAACCTCTCGATATCGTGGGGAGTGGACGAGAACTTTTCGACCTACCAGGGTATAAAGAACGTAACGGTAGAGAACTCCATTATCTCTGAGGGGTTGATGTACTCGTTGCATCCGAAGGGGCACCACAGTATGGGAGCCCTGGTCGGCGAGACAGCACGAAGTGTCATCTTCAGGAACAATCTCTTCGCGGTCAACAATGACCGCAACATACGTTGGAAGTTTGATACGACGGGGGCCATGATCAACAACGTCATATACGGATGGGGGGGCACGTCATCGTGGAATACGACGAATCTTTCCGACACCGACGGGGCGAACAAAGCCAACGTTTTGGATATCATCGGAAACAGGTATATTCCGGGGCCTCACGGTCTGCAGACGGCGTACGCAGTGTATTCATCCAAAGTCCCGAGCAATTCTAAGATATATCTCGCGGACAATATCGCTTCACGACTCACGAACGTACCGTCTTCCTTTTTGGTGAAGACTCCCAACTTCGGCATCTCGGATGTGATGCCGGTCGCGGATGCGTATGAGTATGTTTTGGCCAACGCAGGTAGTCGGCCATGGGATCGCAACGCCGATGACATTCGTGTGATCTCGGGAGTCAAAGCTCGAACGCTGAAGCTCCGCAACTCTGTAGGCGCTTGGCCTGCATATGAGGTTAACCGCAAGCCGGTGGAGATACCGGATGGAGCGGTGGGGCTCGATCGAATCAACTCAGTCCTCGCATCGTGCGAAAAATCTTCTGGTTCGACAGTTGAAGCAACGTCGACACCTCCCGTAGTGGCGACAGCCACTCCGCGACCACCGAGCGCTCCGACGCAGGTCGCTACACCGGTTGTGGCACCGGTAGCAACGCTAGTGCCCTCAACGCCTCCGACAGGGAGTCCGAGCGCACCAGGGATATCTCGCGGCCCTTCTGCGGCGCGAGCTTATACGGTGGTCAAGGTTACATCGCTTGCGGATGCAGGACAGGGAACGCTGCGGGACTGCGTGGAGAAGCCGTTTCCCCGAGTGTGCGTGTTCGAGGTTTCTGGTGGTATCAAACTGACCCGGAATCTAGTCGTCGACCAACCCAACCTCGTAGTAGCGGGACAGACAGCGCCTTCTCCAGGGATTGTGTTGACTAATGCGGGAATTGTGGTCAGGAGTCACGACGTACGAGTCGAGCACCTGAGTGTGCGTAGCGGAGATGCTCCTGATGGGCCAGCGCCGGCGTCTCGGCGCAGCATCAGCGTCCGGGGCTCTTTAGCGCACGACGTAAGGTTTAAGAACCTCTCAGTTTCGTGGGCAGTGGCTGAGAATATACAGACGGCAGGGCCAGTAAAGAATGTGGTGTTCGAGAACTGTATCATCTCAGAGGCTCTACACCGTTCGATACATCCCAAAGGAGCTCACAGCATGGGAGTTTCGGTAAATCAGAGGGCTCGAGGGGTGCGCTTTGTCGGGAATCTTTTGGCTGCTAATGGAGACCGTAACATTAGCTGGCAGTACGATACTCGTGGCGAGATGATCAACAACGTCATCTACGGATGGGGAAATGCTAGTTCGCGGAATACGACCAATATCTCCGATCCGAGCAATGCGGGTAGAGCGACAGTGCTGGATGCCATCGGAAATGTCTTTCTTGCGGGTCCGCAAGGGATGAGTAGGCCATACGCCTTCTATTCGGCAAGCACTCCGAGGGGATCAAAGATCTTCCTGAGTGACAACATCGCGCCACGACTTACCAACATAGGGTCAAAGTATCGGGTCAGGCGGCGAAGCTTTGCGGGAGCGACCGCAGCGCCGGCATCGACAACTTTGGAGTCGGTGCTCCGAAGTGCCGGAGCTCGTCCGTGGGATCGCAATCCGGATGACGCTAGGGTGATAGAAGGGGTCAGGTCACGCTCTCTGCGAATACGCAATAGGGTAGGGGCATGGCCTCTGTATGCCAGAAACGGGCGCAGCATCCAGATGGCAGAGGCGTTGATTACGCAGGAGCGTCTCGATCGGGCGCTACCGCTCTTCGAAGTGCAAATGGGTGCTCCCACGTTGCCCGCTTTTTGATATGGTGATCCACGAGCGGTACCGCTGAGACGTCAGCGGTTTCCGTCGCCCTCTGCGTACCGTAAAGGTGCGCAGGGGGCTTTTTTTGCTCGCTGCGTGTGTGAGGCCGCAGTAGGAGCGGCCACTCTGCGGCAGGAGCGGGTGGGTCGCGCGATGTAGGAAATTGAGGAACAGATATGACTAGACGTATGACAACGTGCTGTGCGCTTGCCAGCCTGCTCGTGATCGCGCTCTACTTCCGCAGCATGGTCGGTCTGTTTTGGGACGAAGGGGAGCACCTTCACCCTGACGAGCGTTTTCTCACGATGGTGACCGAACGCATCGCATTGCCATCCTCAATCGGGGAGTATTTCAACTCTCAGACCTCGCCGCTGAGTCCATACAACAATGATTTCGGCTTTTTTGTGTATGGCACCCTTCCCATCTTTGTCACCAAGTACGTAGCGGCAGTCTTGGGATTGGCAGACTACGGACATGTACACATCGTCGGCAGAGTGATGAATTCGGTGTTCGAACTCTTGAGCCTGTTCACGCTGTATCTGTTTGGCAGCCGAGTTTTCAATCGAGCAACAGGGTTAACGGCTGCGCTTCTGTTTGCGATCGTTCCTCAAAACATCCAGCTCTCGCACTTCTACGGAGTAGAGAGTGCCGCAGCCTTCTTTGTGCTGCTGTCGTTCTTGCTGTCCACAGAGGTACTGCTACCTCGCGAGGCACCCAGACCAGTGAGTAAACGGGTCAAGATAGGGACCGCATGCGTAGTCGTCCTGGGGTCTCTCGCACTCGTCATGAGTGGGCTACCGTCTTTTGTAGCGTTCCAATTAGTAGCTCTGGTTGTAGGTGTCGGGGCATGCCTGGCATTCCATGCGAGCTGTGGAATCCTCCTTCGATCGGCCCTTTTGGGTCTTACCGTGGGATGCGCCTTGGCGTGCAAAATCAGCACGGTGTACGCGATCCCCTTTATATTTCTTCCACTCGCGGTTGAATTCCTCCGTAGCTGCCTCAGGAAGATAGCCTCGATTGGTTCAGCCAGAGATGAATTCGGAGAGCTTCCGCGCCCCTCGTATCTGGTTCTGGGGGGAATCATGGCGGTGTTCATAGCGGCCCTCGGATTTCGTGTGTTTCAACCGTACGCTTTTGAAGGTACCTCGATACTCTCGCTCAAGCTTGCCCCGAAGTTCCTTTCCAACATGTCTGAAGTAAAGGGGCTGATGAAAGGCGCGGATTTTCCGCCTTCTGTCTATTGGGTCGATCAACCGGCATTTTTGTTCCACTGGCGCAACATGCTGTGGTGGCAGATGGGGCTCGGCTGGTTCGTAGCTGCATGGGGTGGCTTGTTATTTGTCGTGTGGAGGCTTCTGAAGGCTGCCGATGTCGTGACGTTGCCGTGGGTTGCTTGGACGGTTTTTTGGTTCTCATTTAACGCGATCAGCTTCGCCAAGGCTGGACGCTACCTTTCGCTCATTTATCCATTCTTTGCGCTTGCCGGTGGTTGTCTACTTGTGGCGGTGACTCGAGCT
Organism: Bdellovibrionota bacterium; assembly: GCA_044337105.1. GTDB lineage: Bacteria > Bdellovibrionota_C > UBA2361 > UBA2361 > OMII01 > OMII01. The sequence goes on from JBIIOE010000002.1 coordinate 14,753, forward strand.
GTCAATCAATCGGTGTTCGTGGGAGGGGCGGGGCGTATGCATGCGCGTGTCGTAGCGCTTGTGCCTGCTAGTATCGTGGTTGTCAGTGCGCTGATATGGGCGATTGCGGTAACGAATATCTATCGCCGTCCGCATACTCGTATCGCTGCTTCACGCTGGATCTATGCGAATATTCCGTGTGGTTCCACCCTGGCAAATGAGCATTGGGACGACGGATTGCCACTCCGCGTGGATGGAAAGGACGGCTTCGGAGCTTGTTACAAAGGTCTCGAGTTCGAGCACTATCACTGGGATGATTCAAAGAAATTAGCCTCGACGTTGAGTAAGCTCCAGCAGACTGATTACATCATACTCTCGAGTAATCGCTTGTCCGGCTCTATTCCTCGTATGCCGCGTCGGTTCCCTTTCACCACTGAGTACTACAGGATGTTGTTTTCGGGTGAATTGGGATTCGCACTGGAGAAGATCTTCACGTCGTATCCGTCCTTTGGTCCATTTGAGCTGAAAGACGACACGTTCGAGGAGCTGCTACTAAACTACGATCATCCCAAGGTTCTCATCTTCAAGAAGACCCCTAACTTCGATTTCGAGTACGTATCGAAGAAGCTCCGAGCGTTCCCGCCGCATGTGCCTCTCACGTTGTTGGACCAGCAGACCTAGCGCGCAAACGCTGTTTGTTGCGAGGTGGTAGGTTCCTCTTAGGCATTGCATCGGCTAAATCCCTTGCGGGGGAGGCATTTTGCTGTGGCCGTTTGCGGGGTATTTCAGACGCAAGTAGGGGTGGCTCCTCCCCAACGATTGCAACCAAAACAAAAAAGAGGCAGAAAGTGCGTTGCGTTATTGCCGAGCTCGCTTTGTTGCGAACTCGGTATGTCTTTGGGAGAAAAATTCATGGTACGAAAAATTTCGTTGGGGATGCTATGCGCACTTGTAGTGTGTGTTTCCCCGTTTTCGGCGCAGGCCCAGGAACTGTCACAGAACCTGAGAGACCTGTCGGTCAAAGCAACGCCGGCCCCAGCTCCTGTCTCGTGTGAGCCCCCGGCCAAGGATCCGTCCGTATGGGACAAGAGCCTCTTGTTCGGGTTGAACTACACCGAAGGTAACACCAAGACCACCAACATCAACTTGGGTGGAGTTGCCGCGCGTGATTACGAGAACAACGCATGGAGATTCCAGGCGGACTACAACTACGGTAGTGCTGCGAATAGTGCGAACGATCCCAAAGAGGAGAACAAGAACAACATTCGCGCTCTGGCCGACTACCGACGCGTTCTCGATAATCGCTGGTTCGCGGGAGCGGGGGCTGCGTTTGCGCACGATGAGATCGCAGACTTGAAGTATCGAGCTGTTCTCAGTCCATCTCTGGGTGCATACGTACTGCGGGATGATGATGTGAAGTTCAGCTTGGAGGCTGGTCCTTCATACGTCTGGGAGAAGCTCGGTGACGAGGACGACAACTTCGCTGCTGCGCGCATTGCAAATCGCTTCGAGTGGGAGTTCAGCGAAACTTCGAAATTGTTCGAATACACCGAGTATTTGGTGAGCTTCGAGGATGCTGATCAGTACCTTATCAACGCCGAGGTCGGCTTGGAGACGGCACTGAATTCCTTCATGAGCCTCGTTATTTCCGTGAAGGACTACTACATAAACCAACCTGCTGAAGATCGAGTTCCAAACGACGTGATCACGATTACAGCACTCAAGGTTACCTTGTAATAGAATTAGGGGAGACAAAAATCATGGCTATCGAAACGGTTGGTAAGAAGGCTTTTGGGCTGGTCGACGAGTTCAAGGCGTTCGCCTTCAAGGGCAATGTCGTTGATCTCGCCGTGGGTGTGATCATCGGAGCTGCATTCGGAAAGATTGTGGATTCGTTGGTGAAGAACATCATAATGCCGACTGTTTCGGTGCTGCTCCCCGGTGACCAGAGCTACGTTGGATGGAAGTTCATCTTCAACGGGAAAGAGATACCGTATGGGCTCTTCCTGGGGGAGGTTGTGAACTTCATCATCGTTGCTCTGGCTTTATTCCTCTTCATTGTAAAGTTCCTCGGTTGGATGATGCGAAGTAAGGCGGTCGAGACTGCGGCGCCCCCGGCTTTGACTAAGGATCAGGAGCTACTGGTAGAGATTCGCGACCTTCTGCAGAAGCGAACCTAGTAGTAGGACCCAAAGATCGTCATCGCTAAGCGATGACGATCTTCTCGGTTTCGAGGTCCCTTCGAATATTGGTGAAGGGGAGCTAAGCGCGTGCTCAATAGGTATTCCCTCATGTGTCGTCTACCTCTCTTGTCCTTGCTCGGAGCGATTGCCCTGGGTGTGTTCTGTGCTTGTGTGCCGATTGCGCCAGCCTTTGCGCAGAGTAAACAGGATGAAGGATTCGAAACTGCCCCAGTTCTTGTTGCATCAAAGGTGCTTCCTCTCAAGCTTCTCAAGGGTGCTCATTACTCAATCGACGAGCGAGTGGTAAATGACGGATATTTCAACACCTATACCGTTCGAACGTCCTTCGGCATATTTAAACCGGCGGGGCGCCCGTTGCTCGAGATTCGCATCAAGGAGATTCAGGCCATAGCTGAACTCGACAAGCTCGCGAGCACGCAGGTTTTCGTCGATGCCGCAGCGAGCACCGGAAAGAGTGTGTTGCTGGCGCCGGTGCGGGCAGCCGAGAAGGTGGTCGATACCGTGTCGGATCCGGACAAGATGATTGACACGGTCAAGGCTGTTCCTCGGGGGGCGCAGCGGCTCTTTTCATGGGCGGCACGCCAGGTTGAGAGTGCCTACGAGGCGGCTGGCGATCTCGTTTCATCTGACAAGGATAAGAGCGACAAAGGTGCGGCCGACGAAAAGGGTTTCAGTACTACAGAGGTGCTGAAGCAAGGTAAGAATTTCGGTCTGGGATTCATAGGATACAATAAACGCGAGCGTGAGTGGTTTCGTAAACTTCAGGTGAGTCCATATACCTCGAATCATGTTTTGAAAGACGAAGTTGTGCGTGTTGCGGCGATCGAAACTGCGGTAGGTGTCGCCTTCAAGTTCGTTCCCTCTATCTCCTTTCTGAGTGAGCTCAACACTTTTAATACGTGGTATGGTAGGGCCGAGAAGTTGGCTCTCTACGAGGAGCCTGACAGTATCCGCAACAAAACGCGCGCGGACCTTGTGTCACTCGGAGTATCCGAGGAGCTCATCAAAGGATTCCTAGCTCATAAAGCGTACACACCGTGGTCACAAAGGCTCATCAGCTCTTCATTGGTATCGATCGGCCCCTCTGTAAAAGGCCATGCAAATTTCGTGCGTGCAGCTCTCGAGGCTAATGACGAAGCTACTGCACTGTATTTCGTCGCAGTAGCGGAGCAGCTCGCAGAGACGCATCAAGCGCGCCCGCTCGACCGCATCGTTGCATCCCTCTGTCTCCCGGCGGGTGTGTTACGGGATGGAACGCTCTTCCTGCCGCTGCAGGTCGATTACTTGGTATGGACCAAGGAAGTTGCCAAGGTCTTTACCGACTTCTCCAAGAGGGTTGTAGTGCCTGAGCGGTGTAAAAAGGCGGAGGTACACATCATTGGAGATTTAAGCCCACGCGCCAAGATGGAGCTGGCTCGGATAGGGGTAGTGCTCACGGTTGAGCGATCCTAGTTTCCCGTACATCCGTGGCTAAAAATGGTGTTCTTGAGGACGGGAATAATCTACTCGACCAAGAAGGTCGTTGTCGCTTGTCGATAACGACCTTCTTAAGGTCTCGTTTCTGATCTTACCGGCCCGCTGATTCGCCACCCGGCTGATTGCGAGATGCCTTCTGACTGCGAGCTTCCCCACCGAGCCGGCCGATCGCAGCCATGTGTGCGCGATCTCGACTAACTGCTTCGCCACCCTTTCTGCCCGCTTCACGGGCCTCTTCTGGTGTGAATTCATGGGCATGCCCTCGCTGATGGGCTATCTTGCCGCCTTTGCTGGCTATCTGGCGTTGCTTCTCTGCATCCATGGACGCAAAGCCGCGACCTGATTTCTTGTTATTTGCCATATCACCTCCGTATACGACGGTTGCTCAATAGCTTTAGACCGTAACAGAGGGGCATGTTTCGCCCGTATGATACGGGTTCGGTGGTATGGACATTGAGAGTGTCCGAAGTCGAAAAAGAACGGACTCGAGAAGAGGCGAGAGATCGGTGAATACGCTCGTCATCGTACTAACCTATAGTGATGTTGAGCAAAAGCCTTGCCGGTTTTACTGGTACGGACTTTTGCACATCGCTATAGCGTTCTCTCGCTTGCCCAGGGGGTAGTCGTTGGCTGAGGAGTCCTTATCACAGAGAGTCCGGAGAGTGGGCGGAAATGCCCCGATTCCGGCAATGGTGCTTGGTCCAATCTGGAACCGAGATGCTCCGGGAAAAAGATCTCACAAGGAGAATGGCGAGAGCAGCGAGGAGATGTTGATCAACGACGCTTGCTACCGCCAGTCAGAGAGCCGAAGATCCCACGCAGGATCGACTTGCCTAACTGATTTCCGACCGAGCGGGCAGTGCTCACGACGATCGCCTCGAGTGGGCTCTGACGCGATCGCTTTCCGCCGCTTCCAGTGAAGATAGAGGAGAATATCGAACCCGACGATGCTTGCTCGGCTTTCTCCTTTGACGCAGTCTGCTCCGCAGCCTCGACCTTCTTCGTGAGGATTTCGTAGGCCGATTCACGGTCGATACTCTTCTCGTACACGCCATGGACGACCGACTGTTTGATTATCTCAGCGCGCTCCTCAGGTGTAATTGGCCCCAGCCTGCTCGACGGTGGAGCTATGAGAGCCCGCTGAGCGATGGTCGGGGTTCCGTGCTCGTCGAGCAGTGATACGACCGCCTCACCAATCGCAAGCTCCCCGATCGCTTCCTGGAGGTTAGTCGACCCGTCTGAGCGAAAGGTCTCTGCGGTTGCTCTGAGCGCCTTCTGGTCCTTTGCCGTGAAGGCTCTCAGCGCGTGTTGGACCCGATTGCCAAGCTGAGCCAGGACCGAATCAGCTATGTCGAGAGGGCTTTGGGAGACGAAGTACACTCCAACACCCTTGGAACGAATGAGCCGGACAACCTGCTCAATTTTGTCGAGAAGGGCTTTAGGGGCCTCGTCGAAGAGGAGGTGTGCTTCGTCGAAAAAGAACACCATCTTCGGTTTTGCAACGTCTCCGATCTCTGGGAGTCGTTCAAAAAGCTCGGAGAGGAGCCACAGCAAAAAGGTCGAATAGATGGCAGGAGACATCATCAGCTTATCCGCACTGAGGATGTTGATGACGCCGCGCCCCTTGTGATCGGTTTGGATGAGATCATCGATGTTGAGGGAGGGCTCACCAAAGAACTTGTCACCACCAGCCTCCTGGAGTGAAAGCAGGGCGCGCTGAATCGCTCCAACACTGGCAGGTGAGACGTTGCCATATTGCAACGTGAAGTTCTTGGCGTTCTCCCCCACATGTACCAGCATCGCCTGCAAATCTTTGAGGTCGAGCAGCAACATGCCTGCGTCGTCTGCAGCCTTGAATACTAGGTTGAGTACGCCCGACTGCGTGTCGTTTAAGTTCAGTAGCCTACCAAGTAGGAAAGGTCCGACCTCGGAGATGGTTGTTCGAACCGGATGCCCCTGTTCACCGAAAACATCCCAGAAGACGACCGGGAAGGACGATGGCGCCCAGTCCTCGATGCCGAGAGACGAAAGTCTTTGTGACAGCTTGTCATTCATTGCGCCGGGCTGGCTCAGGCCTGCGAGGTCTCCCTTCACATCTGCCATGAATACAGGAACCCCCATGCGGCTGAAGCCCTCGGCGAGGACTCGTAACGTGACGGTCTTACCGGTGCCTGTGGCGCCAGCGATAAGTCCGTGGCGGTTCGCCATACCAGGGACGAGCTGTACCGCTGAATTCGCGCCTTTGCCTACGAGAAGATCGTTCTCCATGTTCTGTTCCTTTGCGGGATTTTCCGCTGCTTCGTGGACGGTATAGCCGCAAATCGCGTCAGAGGCCAGTGGTGTATATAGTCAGGTTTCCTGATTCCCCACATATCTATGAGATTCCCCTATCTGCGGTCGGGGGATCTCTGAATTACAGCAATCAAAGCGTAAGCTGGTCGGATTTTTGAGTCCCTAGTGTGCAGGCGGGTTTGGATCCGACCGAGTTTTACAACACAGAGTTGAGGGAAGAGGCTGATGAACGCTGCTGAAAAGATACACGAGGATGCTACAACCTTCTCGGAGACCTCCTGGCTACAAGCCCGGAACTATGCTGATGCGCTTGGTCGACCACCTGCCTCGGTAGAGTCTCTGATTAGGAAATTGTTGGTGGATGCAGAGACGGACCCGTGGGGGCTTAGTGAAGTTGGGCGATACTTTCTGGGTAGATTCTTCGCAAGCCGTTCATTTCAGTCACCGTACTTCCATGCCATCTCCTTGTTCAAAAAAGAGCGGCTTCAACCCGAGGATGAACCGTTTATAACCAGGGATTTCCTTGAATCGTTCTCTGGCGCAGAGCATGCGGTATTGACTGGGCTCATCTTCTTACATCGCATGGCGCGTCGTGGAGTGGACCGTGATCTCATAGCGGGTGTAGACGAGTGGCTACAGCGCGGCGTGAACCTTGGCTGGTACATCGGGAAGGCGTTGAAACCCGTTGGGACGGAGGCGGGGATGCTGGCGGGAAGCCTGCGCTGGATAGGGCTGCTTCCCTTCGCAAAACGCGATCCTCAGGGGCTCAAAAAGTACATGAAGCACCTCAAATCTCAGAACTTAGCAACCACGGATCCAAACTACGAGTTCGATCAGTGGTATTGTACGTCGCTTCAAGTGGGATTGATCCTCCTCCAACGGCTGGGATTCGAAATGAGCAAGCTGGTACCGCTGATGCGTGCCATGACTACCAACTCCCCGATTCCATCGCAGGATCCTACCGAGCGTGCGTATAGAGTTGTCGAGGTGTGGACGCGCTACTTGTTAGAGGTGCGTAAGGCGCCCGCAGTTCCCCTGCAGCCCACGTACTACCTGAGCCAAGAGAAAATGGACCAGATTTCAGAGCAAGTTTTAATGAACCAAGAGTCGCGTATCTTTAATTGGCTCTCTGCCCATCATTCGTTCCTAACGCCAGACACCGCCCCACAACTCTTCTGTGGGCATTTGTCTGATGACTCTGCTCAGGCGGGAGCGGACGGGGAATCAGGCGAGCTGGAAGAGGGCTCTACAGAGGTGCTAGTTTTGCAAGACGAGCAGATACCGCCGTTGGCAAGCCAGGTCACAGGGCTCTCAGATGATGCCGAGTGCGTCGCCTTGGCGATGCCCGAGGGGCTTACAGAAGAGGAGGCGGCTATCCTCGACGAATAAGAGGATGGCTTCGCGAGTGGTTCGACCGCGATCTATACTCGGCCGGCGAACGAGGGCTCGCCGAAAGCTTTTTGCCTCAGACTCTCCAAGTGCAGTTGTACTTCGTCAGGCAAATGTATGCCCCCGCTACCAGTAAACTCCTCAGCGGTCATATCGCGGTATACGCGGTAGGCGCGCTGTGCATCCTTGGTGCCGGGGAACTCGTTGATACATTGCTCGAGGTACATACCTGCCCAGCTTTCCGCAAAATAGCCAGGCAGCGAGCTGTACGCGAAGCCGAGTAGGTATAATCCGCGGCGGCGTTGTTCGGGTGTAACGCTTTCCTTCTCGAGCACATCGTGGATCATCGCTGTTCCACGTAGCAGGGAGACATCGTCTTGATAGTACTCGAGGCCTCGGGCAGCGCCGGCAACGACGAGTTTTTCCCCGGCAGCGAGCGGATCCTTCTCCGTAGGAGCCTTGCCCGCACGCCATTTCTCTAGGCTCTGCATCCACCCGCGAACCTCGTGCGCGTCCTCCTCGGGAAGTTTCGAAGTGGCGAGTACGTCTTTAAAAAGAGCGATTCCCTCGTTCGGGCTCTTGTTGATCCGCGTGACGACTATCAAAAGGTTACGCAGGGCTTCGTCGTAGGAGAATCTGAAGTTGGGATCCTTGAGGACTTGGAGCAACGCTTCCTGAGCCTGAGCGAACTGTCGGGTTGCTAATAGGAATCGCGCACGCTCGAGGTTGTTCAGGGACGGGTCGATAGCGCCCTCGTTTGCATAGGTAGTCGAAACTTTGTAGGTCGCATGGCACGCAAAGCAGCTTGAGGGGATCCCTCGCGCCCGCCACCACGCATACGAGACCCTGCCTTCCGAAAATCGGCGCGTGGCGTCGTCGAGAAGGTCGCTCATCAGGGTGAGGTTCTCCTTGAAGCCCGGCACCTTTTGATAGCGGCTGGGTATATTTTCGAGCGAGTGAAAGTTCGTACGTAAGCCTTGAAGAAGTGTGCCCACCTTCTCCTTGTTGGCCGGATCGGAGAATTCATCTTGGTCGGCGATAAAGGGCTGAAGCTCGCGCAGGGGGGTCAGCAGGCTGTGCATGCCTTCTTTGACATTTTGAGCCCGAGCGGGCTCGGCTAGAAACAGAGAGAGACCTAGCGCAGCGATTGTCAGTGTGAGGTGGCTTTTCTTCATAGGATATCTTCACCGAGGTCTATGGGCTGGTTGTCGTTCTATAGTTATATCATTCATACCTCACAGTTGAGTGACGAGCACCATGTCTTGTGGCTACGGGGAGAGGGGAGGGCCTATGCTCAGTTGGAGCTAGGAGAAGGGCCCCTCAAACGGTGACACGAACCGCTGAGAGTGGTACGTTCGAAGCCAGGGAAGCGACGCGTTCACGATCCTTTGCCCTTTCCTTAGTTTTCGGGGGTACGCATGTCTACGGATAGCATGTCCAAGCAGTTCGATCACCAAGAGGCTGAAAAACGTATATATCGATTCTGGGAGGAATTGGATCTCTTCCACGGCGTAGTCGATCGTTCCAAGAAGCCATTCTGCGTGGTGATACCGCCCCCGAACGTGACGGGCATCCTCCACATGGGGCACGTACTCGACAACATCCCGCAAGATGTCATGACACGTTGGCACCGCATGCGGGGCTTTGCCGCTGTATGGATTCCGGGAACTGACCATGCGGGCATCGCCACCCAGAATGTCGTCAAGCGCCAGCTCGAGAAGGAAGGGATCAAGATGCTCGACCTGGGCAGAGAGGAGTTCCTCAAGCGGGTCTGGCAGTTCAAGGAGAAACACGGTGACATCATCATTGAGCAGCTCAAGCGGCTCGGATGTTCGTGCGATTGGAAGCGCGAGCGCTTCACGATGGACGAAGGGTTGGCGAAGGCGGTTCTGACCGCTTTTGTACAGCTCTACGACCGCGGGCTCATCTATCGCGGAAAGCGCATGGTGAACTGGTGCACGGTGTGTGGTACCGCCCTATCGGACGACGAGGTCGAGCACAGTACCCATTCCAGCCATTTGTGGCACCTGCGGTATCCGCTGCTCGACCAGGCTGGAAAGCCTACCAATGAATTCTTGATAGTGGCGACTACTAGGCCTGAAACGATGCTGGGCGATACCGGTGTTGCGGTTCATCCTGATGACGAGCGCTACAAGGCTGTTGTCGGTCGGCAGGTTATGCTGCCTATTCAAAATCGTCCTATCCCCGTAGTTGCGGATTCTTTTGTGGACACAACGTTTGGCACCGGTGTCGTAAAGCTCACCCCGGCCCACGATCCGAACGACTATGCAGTGAGCCTCAAGCATGGACTGTCATTGGAGGTTGTCATCGGAGACAACGGCAAGATGACTCCGGCGGCAGGCTCGGCCTACGCAGGACTCGATCGCTATGAGGCTCGTAAGAGGGTCGTAGCCGATCTCGAGGCTCTCGAGCTGATGGAGAAGATTGAGAAGCACTCGCACGCCGTGGGTGAGTGTTATCGGTGCAAGAGCGTGTTGGAGCCGAAGGTCTCCGATCAGTGGTTCGTCAAGATGCAGCCGCTCGCAGAGAAAGCCAAGCAGGTCGTAAATGACGGACGCCTCACAATAGTGCCGGAATCCGAGAAGCACGACTACTTCCACTGGATGGATACTATCCAGGATTGGTGCATATCGCGGCAGCTCTGGTGGGGACACCGTATTCCCGTCTACTACTGTCAGAGTTGTCCTCACATTGTGGCAGCGGTCGAAGCGCCAACGAGTTGCGAGAAGTGTGGAGGAGCTTCGTTCAAACAGGACGAGGATGTTCTTGATACCTGGTTCTCCTCGCAGTTGTGGCCTTTCTCTACCCTCGGATGGCCGGAAAAGACCGACGAGCTGGACTTTTGGTTCCCGAACGCCTGGTTGATGTCAGGAAGGGATATCCTCTTTTTCTGGGATGCGCGCATGATTATGTCTGCGCTGGAGCTTCTCGGTGATGTGCCGTTTAAAACCTTGGTGTTGCACGGTCTGGTACGTGACGCACAGGGGAGGAAGCTCTCCAAATCGCTGGGCAACTCGCCAGATCCTCTCGATCTGTTTAACAAGTACGGGACGGACGCAGTTCGTGTGGCGATAGCGCTCAATTACCCGATGGGGCGTCAGGATACCCGCCTGAGCGAAGAGATATTCAAAAACGGACAGGGATTGGTGATCAAGCTATGGAACGCCACCAAGCTCTTTCTCGGAAATCTCGGAGAGCAGGGGCTTTCATTCGACTCGCGAGCGATGAATCTGACTGCGCTTGAGGATCGCTGGATCGTGTCGCGGCTCGGGGAAGCAGTCCGAGCGCACGATTCATACCTGGAGAAGAACGACTTAGTTCATGCATGTGGTGCAGTTAACAGCTTCTTCTGGAACGACTACTGCGATTGGTACCTCGAGATCGTAAAACCGCGCCTGTGGGGCGATGGGGAGTCCAAGCACGCGGCCTTAGCGGCCGCGGCTCTATGCGAGCGTACACTGCTCAAGCTCCTGCATCCGTACATGCCGTTTGTGACCGAGGAGCTCTGGCAGGTCTTGAAGACCCGGGGCGTTGTCGATAAGGGCGGCCTGGGCGACGAGCGTTCCATCTGCGTTGCTTCGTGGCCGGATGCCGAGCTTCTCGCCAAAGATAGCGCAGCAGAAGCACAGATCGATCTGATGGCCTCGCTCGTGAGAGGTATCCGCGATATCCGACAGAATCTGAACATCTCAGCCAAGGCTCCACTCAAGGTCCGCATGTTGTTCCTCAACGAAGCTGCGCGTGGAAACTTCGAACCGGTGCGTTTGGTCGCGCAGTCGATCGGTGCCGTGGAGGCGTTCTCTGACCATGCAGGGGAGGGGATTCCGTCGGGCCATGTGCCTCTGAAGTTCAACGGAGGAATCGGATACGTTCAAGTGCCCTCGGATATCGATGTGAAAGAGATCACGTCGAAGCTCTCGGTAAGGGTCGATAAGCTCGAAAAGCAGTTGGCAGGTGTAGAGAGAAACTTGGCGAATTCCGAATTCGTTGCTAACGCCCCAGCTGCGTTGGTAGAGGAGACGCGCGGCAAGGCTAGTGAGCTTCGCGAATCGATCGCCAGACTGGATGAGTTCCGTAAGTCTTTACAGTAAACAGAGAGGAAAATTCTATGACGACAGGAAAGGTAAAGATAACCATCAAAAATAACGGTCCTTTGCGTGTAGAGGGAGGCGAGTTCGAGATCTGCGACGCTTCAGGAAAGACCTTTGATCTCGGCGGTCGCGCGGCTGTTTCGATCTGTCGCTGCGGGCATTCGCAGAAGCAGCCGTTTTGCGACGGCTCGCACGGTCAGTGTGGCTTTTGTTCAGAGGTAGCTGCGTACGATCTGCCTCCAAAGGCCTGAAAACAGGTGACTGCGCCTTTGTTGGGTGTGTATAGCGTTCACCAAAAGTCCGTAGCGAGATCACGACTTTTGGAGAACGCTATCGATTCGCGGATGCGAATCAAAACAACAACCTATAGTGATGTACAGCAAAAGCCTTGCCAGTTTTACTGGCACGGACTTTTGCACATCGCTATAGACCCAGTAAAGGCGCCCGCTCCGTTCTTGAGTACGGCAGTCGTCCATGTTACATGGATATGGTTTGGGGCGTAGTTCCCCTCAAATTTGGGTCTCTCGCACTTCTCTGGCGAGCTTGTGGAGTACTCGAGAGAGTCTCTGCATGAGTGACGCTACGTACCTGCAAATTACGACTTTAGGCAGTATCTAGTCCCGCCTGTTAGAGGCTTAATCTCAGCGGATCTGTTTCCTGTTCTTTTACATCGCCGCATCGCCGTATGACCTGCGATTGGCTTCTGTAGTGGGTATGTACAAGTCCACCTGATTCATCTTTCGTGCTGACGAATTGTCGGCAGAAAAGAGGATCGGGGAGGAAGAGAGCTTATAAGGTTTTTTGAACCTCCTGCGTCAGAGCACTTTACGTTGCCTGTGTGCGCTCCCTCGTTCGTCTTTTGGGGTGAACAGGGGAGCGCACATTGGATGCGTGTGTTTTTTCGCTAGAGGAGACCAATAATGAGCCAAATAACAGAGCTCGTGAGGATTGATTTTGAGAAGGCGGCGGATGAATACCTCGCAAGCGAGGAGTTCCGGACAGTTTTCGAGCGAATCAAATCCTGGAGAGAAGAGGTGGCGGTACTTGCCACCAATCCTCCAAATCACATAGGTGATTTTGAAGACGGCACGATGCACATCGTGCTAGGGCAGCAAAATGTTGATGCAACGTTGAGTCGGCATGCGGATTCAGCCAACTCAGATTCTTCCTTTGCAATAATCAAGCAGGGGAGATTCCACCAGATCGTTGAAGCCTTGATAAACTTGAAAGGAGAAAGCCAGCGCGAAGCTGCTATGGCCTTTTACGTCCGTGCCACCAATGGGGCCTTGGTGAGTTCCACCGAGCAATGGAAGCGAGTCGCAGGCAAATGTGGGAGCAACTATCCTGCAACCCTTGAGAACCCGATGTACCGTCTCGTTTGCGAGCGTATATTACGTGCGTTCTTAGAGCATGGTTGGGTATAATCCAGCCGGCTTCTTGAATCGTTGATACCCCGAGCAGCACAGTGAGGTTAGGAAGAGATCCAAAAGCTCTCTCCTCCTGACCTCCATTTTTTGGCCCCTAGAGCGTTCTCCAAAGTTCGTAGCGAGATTACGACTTTTGCACATCTCTATAGTAAAGTTGCATTCAAAGGGAATGCTAATCCCAATTATTCCTTGGTCGTAATCTTCGCAATCTCCCCCTCAAGAGTTGCCACATACAGCTCCCCTTCAGCATCTTCTCCGAACGAGGTGATGTGACGATTGGTTTTGAAGAGTACTTCACGTTTCCATGAGTTGGCCTGTTCGGTGAGGTACCAGATCGTCCCCGAACCGTGATCGCCGAATATGTAACATCCATTCAGTTTGGATATCTTTCTTCCCCGATATACGAAGCCTCCTGTGACGCTTCTGCCTTCGTCGTGCGCGTATTCCGCGATAGGGGGTGTGAATTTCGACGCATCGCACGGTGGTTTGAAGCATGACGTTCCTTCGAAGGTATTCCATCCGTAATTCTTGCCGCGCTCGACGATATTGATCTCTTCTCGGGAATTTTCTCCGACATCTGCGGCGAAGAGTCGGCCCGTGGCTCGGTCGAAGGAGAATCTCCACGGGTTTCGGAATCCCAATGCCCAGATCTCCGCCAATGAGTGATTTCCTGGCGAAAGCGGATTATCACGGGGAACCTTGTAGGGGCCGGTTTCCGAAACATCGATACGCAGGATCTTGCCGAGCATGGAGCTTTTGTTCTGGGCGTTTCCGGACGGGTCTCCTTGTCCGCCGCCGTCGCCGAGTCCTATGTAGAGGTACCCGTCTGGTCCGAAGGCAAGTTGCCCGCCGTTGTGGTTCGCAGCGGGTTGAACGATCTTGAGGACAACGGACAAGGATTCTTCGTCGAGGCGATCGTTTGTTTCGGGTGAAAAGGTTCCGATGATCGAATCGCCTTGGCGGTCCGTGAAGTACACGAAGACCCGTTTGTCGTTCGGATACGAGGGCGGAAAGGCGAGCCCCAGGAGGCCTTGCTCCGTTCCGGTGCTGACGAGGTCTTCGATGTCGAGAAACACAGAGCGACGAACTTTGCCGTCTGCAAAAATCTTTACCAGCCCATCCTTCTCAATAATGTAAAGGCGATCGCCCTGTCCGGGAGCAACGGCTATTCCCACCGGCTTGTCCAGCCCATAAGCGATCGGCTCAAGCCGCACCTCTGTACTAGCAGGAGTCGGGGTGTTGGCAATGGAGGGCTGAGCAACTACAGGTAGGGCGCCAATCGAAGAGACGACGCCCATCATAGCGAGTTTCAGAGCGAAGCAAAGGACTCTCTTGGTGTCCTCAAGCCCCTTCAAGTACGCCCGATATAGCCTCGCAGATGTAATCAACGTTCCCCTCATTGATGGCAGCAAGACATATTCTCCCGCTCTCGATAGCGTAGATATGATACCGGTCCCTCAGTGAGCGGACTGCTTCGGCCGAGAGTCCGGAATACGAAAACATTCCCCGTTGTTTCAGAATAAAGGAGAAGTCTCTATCTGGTACGCTGGCGGCTAACTTGGAGCAGAAGAGGTGACGCATGGAGTGAATACGCTCGCGCATCTCTCCAAGCTCACGTTCCCACGTCACACGTAGTTCCGATGAGTTGAGTACGATCGATATCAGCTGTGCCCCATACGATGGAGGGCTCGAATACAATGAACGAACGATTCGTTTGAGTTGAGTCAGAACGGCAGTGGCTTCTTGGGCCGAGCCAGTCACAACCGATAGGGCCCCGCAGCGCTCTCGGTACATCGAGAACGATTTGGCGTACGAGTTCGAGACGATGAAGGTGAGGCCTTTATCGACGAACATTCGAATAGGCGCTGAATCTTCTTGAATCCCCTCGGCGAAGCCTTGGTACGCGAAATCGACGAACGGAAGGAGTTCCCGCTCTGCGCAGATATCTACGACCTCTCTCCAGGTGTCGAGGTCGAGATCGACGCCGGTCGGGTTGTGGCAACAGGCGTGAAGTAGGACCGCGCTGCGTGAAGGGATCTTTCGCAAGAACTCCAACATCTCCGTCTTTCTGAGGCCTGAGGTCGCTGGGTCGTAGTACGGATACGTTTCGACCTTGATACCGGCAGCCTCGAAGACGCCTCGGTGATTTTCCCAGCTTGGGTCAGTGATGTACATGGTCGCGTCGGGCAAGAAACGATGGATCAGGTCGGCTCCGAGTTTCAGAGCTCCGCTACCGCCTACGGACTGAACTGTGACTACGCGCTTCTGGGTAAGAAGCGGTGAACCCTTTCCGAATAAAAGTTCTTGGGTGGCAGAGTTGTACTGCGCTACGCCGTCAATCGGAAGGTACGTCTTGGTATCCTCCATTTCTAGCCACTGCTTGGCGGCATGTTTGATCGCCTGGAGTACGGGGATCTTGCCGGTGTCATCTTGATATACGCCGACCCCGAGATTGACCTTTAGGGGGGAGGGGTCGTTTCTGAATGCCTCTGTCACGCCGAGGATGACATCAGGGGCTGCCGTAGGAATGTTCGCGAAAAACGATGTGCTCATACAATCCAATCAAGAAAACAGAGACGCAAGAAGTGAAGCAAAACCTACCCGCAGCGAGAAAGTGAAGGCTGGGTTGCTCTATTCGCTTTCGTAGCAGGGAGGCTCTTGCCTGGTACGGTACCATATGAATCCGCACTGAGCCACCTGTTGGGAGGGGCTTTGCCTTGCTGCCCTGGGTGTAGCGGTCTTACTCCCCAAGAAATCCCATGTCGATGTTCAATAGTCGCACGACACCGAGCTGCGCTACTACGATAAGAAGCAGCACAAATTGAAAAGCGGCTTTGCGCGTCTTGTGCTTGAACACGTGAATTCCCAGTAGCAATCCCGGAGAACCACCGAGAAGTCCGATAACGAACAAGATGACCTCTGGTGTTCTCATTGAGCCAGAGCGCGCCAGAGACTTGTCGAGCCCCATGAAAAAAACGGCCCCCACGTTGATCGCTAAAAATGCGGCAGCGAGAGGTGCAAGATCAAAATGCCACCACACCAGGATAGCAACAAGGATAACGAGAGCACCGCACATGGCGGAATAAAAGATGTAGGGGTTAGTTCCTCGGAGTGCAACAACCTCAATCTGTACGAGCTTTGAGCCCTTGGGCGTCGAGGTAATGATGCCTTGGAGTACGCTGCCGACCTGAAGGCGAGCGGTATTCCCCGGCACATCGGAAAGTGCAAAAAACACATCTTTTGCGCTGTCTTCAGTACGTACGAATCCGTATCTCCTTTGGGGATCGATGGTCGATACAGTTCCGGAAACTTTTGATGAACCCATAATGCTGTAATTATTAGCACCGCTGATCAGCTATTGTCTCTACTCAAGCAGTCACACGACGTAGCGCTAGTTATTTCCGATTTGACCTTTGCTCTACCATCTCTTTTAATGGAGAAGAGTAGTGCCTCGGAATATTACATGAATTCAGACGATGGGTCCTCGTGTGTTGTCTATGATAACAGCGAAGGATGTTGGCTCTTCTTCGAGCCGCCAATTGACACGATAGTCGCTCATTCCATCGAGGATGTGAGAGGGGCGCTCGATCGTATCGAAAGCGAGTCACGAGCTCGGGGATTATGGGCCGTGGGGTGGCTCTCCTACGAAGCCGCCACAGGGTTCGATGCGGCTTTAGTGACTAAGAAGGGCGTTAGCGATTTTCCGCTCTTGTGGTTCGGTCTTTTTCAGGCACCGCATCGGAGGCCAGATCTTGTGCCGCCGCTCGATACGGAGCCCGGAGAGTGGCTAGCTACGGTATCCGAGGACCAGTACAGGGAGTCAATCGAAAGGATTCACGCCGCAATTCGCCGAGGAGATACCTACCAAGTAAACTACTCCTTTCGGTTGCGGGCTCCAGCGCCGCGCGATCCTCGGAGCTTGTTTTCATCTATGGTTTCGGTGCAGGCCGGGGCCTATAGCGCCTACATCGATGCTGGACGGTTCGTAGTATGTAGTGCATCGCCTGAGGTTCTCTTCGCTCGGAGAGGTGATTCGATCGAATGCGCGCCGATGAAAGGGACTATTCAGCGAGGACGTTTTGCGACGGAGGATATCCAGCGGCATAAGCAGCTACTCGAGTCGACGAAAGATCAAGCCGAAAACGTTATGATCGTCGACATGGTTCGTAACGATCTTGCTAGAGTTGCCGAGCGTGGGAGTGTAGTCGCCTCTCCGCGCTGTGACATAGAGCGCTATCCGCGGGTGTTTCAGATGACTCGCCGCGTGACCGCCAATGTTCAGCGCTCGCTCGGGGAGTTGATGCAGGCTCTGTATCCGGCGGCTTCCATTACAGGAGCGCCCAAGGGGCGTACGATGGAGATTATCGCGGAGCTAGAAACTACCCCACGCAGGATTTATACCGGCTCTGTAGGGTTTTTAGCGCCTGATGGAAGACAGACGTTCAACGTCGCTATACGAACGGCCTTAGTCGACAGAGAGCGGGGGGAGATGGAGTATGGCGTAGGAAGCGGTATCACCTGGGATTCGCAGTGGAGGAGTGAGTACGATGAGTGTTTCGCAAAAGCTGGTGCCGTAACAAAGAAGCCACAGAGTTTCGAACTCTTCGAGACAATATTGTGGGAAGCTCGAAAGGGATACTTTCTCGAGCATCGGCACCTTCATCGACTGCAACAATCGTGTGCATACTTCGGATGGAAATTCGACGAAGGACGTGTGCGTGGTGTGCTTCAAGATATTCTTGTGGGCAATGATCCGAGCGTAGTAGCAGGACGCGTCAAGCTTTTTATCGACAAGGGCGGGTGTGTTCGGGCAGAGATATCCGACATCCCTCCGTTAGCGTCGCGCTACACTGTAGCGCTGGCGCGGCTACCAATAGACTCGGAAGAGATCTCTTTGTTTCACAAGACTACGGATCGAGAAGCCTATGACGCCGCGACCCCCGAGGTGCCGCACGTCGAAGACGTGATTCTTTGGAACGAGCGAGGCGAGATTACCGAATCGCGAATAGCCAATATCGTTGTTGATCTCGATGGAGAGCTCGTGACCCCGCCTGTCGAGTGCGGTCTCTTGGGGGGCTGCTATCGCGCAGAGCTGCTCGAGTCTGGGGCGATCAAGGAGCGTGTGCTGCACAAGGAGACGCTGGGTCGAGCGCGAGCGGTGTATTTCGTCAATTCATTGCGCCGTATGTGGTCAGTTGAGGTGGTCAGAAGCCTGTTAAAGCCCCAGGCGTGATTCCAGATCCTGATGTGTATACGTGATCAGTGTATCGTCACCACTAGGGCATGTTTCGGCGTTCTGTTGCGGTAGTTGTGGTGCGGCAACTCCCGAGCCGAACTGAGATGGGCTCACGAAGACGCGCGCTTCGTCCCAGAGATCTGCAGCTATGAAGCTCCTGAGGGTTCGTGCGCCTCCCTCGATAAAGAGCGAGATGAGATTACGCTCGTAGAGGCGCGAGAGGATCTGCGGAGCGATCGGCTGTTGAAAATCGATCTTCTCCCAACTGATCTGTGTGTTGCACTCTTGCTTAACGGCGTTGAAGACGATCGTCTCCGCTTCTTTATTGAAGAGATTGAGGTGGGGTGGAAGTGAAAGAGAGGCATCAATTACTACACGCACTGGATTCGGTCCGGTCACGTGGCGTACCGTTAGACTTGGGTTGTCTATTCGAGCAGTCGCAGTTCCTACGAGGATGCTCATCTCTTGAGCACGCCACTCGTGAGTCAGTGTGCGAGACGCTTCGCAGCTGATCCATTTAGAGGACCCGTCGTTGCGAGCGATGAAACCGTCCGAAGTTTGTGCCCACTTCAGAATTACATAAGGGCGTTTGAGTCGGTGTGCGAGGATAAAGCGCTTGTTGAGTAGTGTAGACTCTCTGTGTTGAATTATCTCCGTGACTTGGACGCCCGCAGCACGCAGTTTTTCGATGCCTGTACCGGCGACCTCAGGGAAAGGATCCCGGCATCCCACAACGACTTCGGGTATTCCTGACTCTACTATCAGGTCGGCGCATGGTGGTGTTTTTCCGAAGTGCGAGCATGGCTCGAGGGTTACGTAGAGGGTAGCGTGTGAGAGCTTCGTGCGATCTTTGACGGCCCGAATCGCGTTGACCTCGGCGTGAGGGTCACCATAAAACTCATGGTGGCCCTCTCCGATAATGTGCGTGTCATGCACTAGCACCGCACCGACCATCGGATTGGGCATAACAGATCGTCCGCCCAGCGCAGCGAGCAGTAGTGCGCGATCCATGTATCGTGGGTCGATCGTCATGTTCCAATGGTCAATTACGAGCGAGCCGCTGCTATCATCTCGATCTCAACGATGGCGCCGAGAGGGAGCGCGCTAATCTGAATTGTAGAGCGCGCTGGTTTGTGGGAGCCGAGCGCCTCACCATATATCTTGTTGACCGTTTGAAAGTTTGCAAGATCTGTGAGGAAGATGGTGGTCTTGACGACGTCGTCGAACGAAAGTCCGAGATGGCTCAAGACTTCCTTCAAATTGCTCAGTACCTGAGCTGTTTGCTCCTCAATCCCTGGACCAACGAGCTGCATACTCTCCGGGTTTAATCCCACCTGACCAGATAAATAGTAGGTATCACCAGCCCTGACTGCCGGGGAATATGGGCCAACGGCCTTTGGTGCGCCTGTGATGCTCTCGAAACAGCTGATGGACTTGTTCATCGCGACCTCCTACTAAGATAATTGGCCAGAAACGTCGATACGATAGTCTGCTGAGGTTGGAGTAGAAAGGGGACTTTTTGTGCCGCGTCCGTGAATCTGTCCCGTGTCGGAGCGAGGGTCTGGTAAATACGGCGTTAATTTTCTGTTAGAATGGGGGTTTGCGGGATACAAAGGGGGCGTTTCGAGGTAAGTAGAGCAGCGTCGTGTACAGTTTCCAAGTGAAGGCATGAAGGAATCCATCTTAGTCGTTGATGACGAGGACGATATCCGAGAGTTGTTGGAGTACAACCTCTCGAAGGCGGGATATCGGGTCACTTGCGTAGCCTCGGGAGAGGAGGCGGTGAAAGCGGTCGGTGTCAAAGCGCCGGATCTCGTTGTGCTCGATCTCATGCTCCCTGGTATGGATGGGCTCGACGTATGTCGGGAGTTGAAGGGGAATCCGGCTTTTCGGGCTATTCCGGTTATCATGGTATCGGCCCGAGGAGAGGAAGCAGATGTTGTCACGGGGCTCGAGCTGGGGGCCGACGATTACCTTCCTAAGCCTTTCAGCCCGCGGGTCTTGTTAGCTCGGGTCAAAAGCGTCCTGAGGCGGGGAAAGACTCCTGCCATCGATCCGCAGGCGGCTGTGCGCTTTGAAGGGCTGGTGATTGATCCAGCTCGCCGCGAGGTGTTGCTTGACAACGCTGCCGTAGAGCTAACCAATACCGAATTCAAGCTTTTGCATTTTCTCATGAAACAGCCGGGAATCGTGTTCACCCGCGACCAGATCGTCGATGGGGTTCATGGAGATGATTATCCGGTCACCGATCGCTCAGTAGATGTGCAGGTCGTGGGGCTTCGTAAAAAGCTCGGCTCATACGGGCGGCTGATAGAAACAGTTCGCGGAGTGGGGTATCGCTTCCGCGGATAGGATGCCGTTCTTCTTCAAAGGTGCGCCATGTCTCAATCTTTAGTACAAAGGTACGGGGGGCGTGTGCGTATAAATATTTCCGGTCTGACCTCTCGTTTCTTTGTTTTGGTGTTGGTTTCCCTCGCCCCGATGGCGCTCGTACTCGTTGCGTATCTCGGTGCCTCGACACTGACTGTCTCGATGTTGCTTCTGAGTATCGTGATGGCGGGAATAGGAAGTTGGATGGTGGCGGGGCGTATCGACCGTTCTCTCGAGCGTTTCGAACGAGCAACGGAGCGTCTCGCGAAGGGCGATCTCTTGGCAAAGGTGTATCCCCCCCGTATTCCGCAGTTGGTTGGTTTGGCGAACGGTTTCAACCTGATGGCCACACAGCTCAAGCAGCGAGTTGATGCTCTGACGCTCCTGAGCGGAGAGCAGGACGCAATCCTCAGAAGTATGGCGGAAGGGGTGGTGACGATTGATGCCTCAGGTCGGATTTGGAGGCTCAATGCGGCGGCTCAGCGTCTCCTCGATGTGGCAGTGCCGAGTTGGCAGGGCCGACTCGTGGCAGAGGTGATTCATCACGCAGAGGTGCAGCGCTTTATCGGTGAGGCGATCCTTAACCAAGAAGCCGATGTCGAAGTCGTCATAGTGCCTGGCCAACCCGAGCGTGTATTGCAGATATACGCCACCCCTCTCGAAGGTTCAGAGGGTGAACGTTTAGGGACTCTCGTGGTTTTTCAAGACACAACTCGTATCGCCAAGTTGGAGAACATTCGCAGGGACTTCATAGCGAATGTTTCGCATGAGCTGAGAACCCCCGTGACCTCGATCAAGGGCTTCGTGGAAACACTGCTCGAGGGTGCCAAAGATGACCCGCAGGCGCTCGATAAATTTCTTGGAATTATTGGACATCACGCTGATCGGCTTAATGCCATATTTAGCGAGCTCCTTACCTTGGCGCGATTGGAGGCGCAGGGAGATGGAGCGCGAGTCGAGACAACGCCCTCGAAAGCGTACGAGATTGTGCAAGGCGCGCTTGAGGCGTGTCGATTCAAACTTGAAGAGCGGTCGGCAGAGGTGGAGGTTTTGGTCCCCCTGGATCTGCACGTCATGGCGAATGCCAATCTCCTCGAGCAGGCTTTGGTCAATCTTATTGAGAATGCAGTAAAGTACTGCGAAGGGGTTCCACGTCTCGTTATTCGTGGGGAGCAGGTAGCAGACACGGTGCATCTGTCGTTATCCGACAACGGCCCTGGTATCGCCAAGCCGCACCTGGCCCGGCTATTCGAACGATTTTATCGAGTGGACCAGGGCAGGAGTCGCAAGATGGGCGGCACCGGACTTGGGTTATCTATAGTCAAACACATAGCGCAGGTTCACGGGGGGGAGGTTCAGGTCGACAGTGCCCCCGGAAAAGGCTCAGTGTTTTCGATAACTCTTCAGGCGGCTTAACCCTCCTTGATTGTCCTTCTAATAAAACTTTAACAGTAGCTTTCGTGAGAAGCGTTCCCCGCTGTGGTACAAGGACAGAACTGCGGATCGTGTCCAGATGCGCATGCAGGGTTCCAATCCGGTCGTCTGTTGATTGGGTGCACAGGAGATGAGAGCAAATCGCGCCATACTTGAAAGAGGAATTGAGAGTTGGCTTTTCGCTTGCGGCGCGCTCTCTGTCGCTACGACTCTGGGCATCATCGCCGTATTGACCATCGAAAGCGCGCTCTTTTTTCAGAACGTGTCCCTCTCGCAGTTTCTATTCGACACTCAGTGGACTCCGCTCTTTATGGAGAAGCACTTTGGGATCTGGCCTCTCTTGTGCGGAACTCTGTTGACCACCTTCATCGCGGTTGCATTTTCAGTGCCGGCAGGGTTGGTCATCGCGATCTATTTGAGTGAATTCGCGTCAGAGCGAACGCGAAAGATGCTCAAGCCGTTTCTTGAGATCCTCGCTGGTATCCCGACCATCGTGTACGGGTACTTCGCGTTGTTGTTCGTGACGCCGTTGCTGCAGAGGGTCTTTCCAGAGATGGGCTCTTTCAACGCGCTCAGTCCGGGCCTGGTGATGGGGATTATGATTCTCCCGATGGTTGCCTCGCTCAGTGAAGATGCCTTGTACACAGTACCGCGGAGTTTGCGTGAGGGCGCATACGCCCTGGGTGCCTCTAAGCTCCAGATGATCTTCGGAAGCGTGGTGCCAGCAGCGATCGGTGGTATTACAGCGGCCTTTATCTTGGCGGTATCGCGAGCGGTTGGGGAGACTATGATCGTGGCGATAGCGGCAGGACAGCAGCCGCTCCTGCACTTTGACCCGATACAACCGGTAGAGACGATGACTGCCTACATCGTGCAGGTTTCTCTCGGGGATATTCCTCACGGCACCTTGGAGTACCACACGCTCTTTGCAGTCGCCATGATGTTGTTTTTGCTGACCCTGTTCCTGAATGTCGTGAGTATGATGATTCGGAACCGTTTCAAGAGGATGTTTCGATAAATGGAACACGTGGCCTCTTCAGGGACTTTGACTGCTTCAAAGGCACTCATCAAAAAGCCGCTTCTAGCACGGCCGGGTGTCGAGCTTCTTTTTGTGTGGTTCGCGCGCCTTGTCATCCTGTGTGCGGCATTGGTGCTGGTGGTTCTCGTATGGGACATCGTCGCTGATGGTTGGTCGCGGTTGAGTTTGCAGTTTTTCACCGAGTTTCCTTCGCGCAAACCGGAGCGCGCCGGGATCTATGCAGCCTGGACAGGGAGTCTTCTTCTGATTGTGCTCACGGTTGGGTGCGCACTCCCGGTAGGCGTTGGGGCTGCGCTGTACCTCGAGGAATACGGCAAAAAGGGGAAGGTTACCAATCTGATCGAGTTGTGTATCGCAAACCTTGCAGGGGTACCCTCTGTCATCTACGGGCTCCTGGGGTTGCAGGTGTTCGTGCGCGTGTTGAACTTTGAACGCAGCATCCTCTCCGGGGCTCTGACGCTCGCGCTGCTGGTGTTGCCCATCATCATCATGGCTGCTCGCGAGGCGCTGCGTACCGTGCCCAAAGGATATCGGGAAGGGGCCCTGGCTTTAGGAGCAACCAAGTGGCAGACGGTGTGGTCGCAGGTCTTGCCGAGTGCGCTGCCAGGCATCCTTACTGGTTGCATATTGGCCTTCTCGAGGGCTGTGGGAGAGACCGCTCCCCTGGTTGCTTTGGGGGCCTTAACCTACGTAGCGACTGTGCCGGATTCGATATTTGCACCCTTCACAGCCCTGCCAATTCAGGCATTTAACTGGCTTTCTCGTCCGCAGACCGAATTTCATGTCAACGCAGCTGCGGCGATTTCCGTGCTTCTCTCCATAATGATACTGATGAACGCGTTGGCGATATGGCTCAGGTCCAGATTCGAGCGTAGGCAAAGGTAGGGGTGTTTTATGTTTGCTCAAAAGCTGTTTACGTTGAATTCTCAGTCACCGGCGGCACTGGGATTCGTGAGTGATATCGAAACGACAGGAGATGTCGAAGTGGAAGGCGCGCAACGAGAAATCAAGGTAGATGTGAAGGATCTCGACCTCTTTTACGGCGATTACCAAGCTCTACATGGGATCAAAATCGCCATTCCCGCTCGAGAGGTTACTGCCTTCATCGGACCATCAGGATGTGGGAAATCCACATTCCTGCGCACCATGAATCGCATGAACGATCTCATCGATGGGGTCCGAGTTCGGGGAACCGTGACTATCGATGAGGAAAATATTTATTCTCCGAGTGTCGACTTGATTGCTCTCCGTAAGAGGGTAGGCATGGTGTTTCAAAAGTCGAATCCCTTCCCAAAGAGTATCTTCGAAAATGTCGCGTTCGGGCCGCGCATTCACGGCCTGCGTGATCAATCGAAGCTGGAAGAGATCGTCGAGAGAAGTCTTACTCGATCCGATCTGTGGAAAGAGGTAAAGGATAGACTCCACAAGAGCGCCCTGGATCTCTCCGGTGGTCAGCAACAACGTCTGTGTATCGCCCGAGCTTTGGCGGTCGATCCTGAGGTGCTGCTCATGGACGAGCCTGCGTCAGCGCTCGATCCGCGGTCCACAGCGAAGATCGAGGATCTCATTGGTGAATTGAGGTCGCAGTACACGATAGTCATCGTTACTCATAATATGCAGCAGGCCGCGCGTGTCTCGGACAATACGGCGTTCTTTTACGAGGGGCGGCTGATTGAGTTTGGCGCAACTAAGGAGCTGTTCACCAAACCCAAGGAGAGGCAAACTGAGGACTATATTACGGGCCGCTTCGGATAATATTCGGTCCTTACATAGAGGAAGTTCGCTATGTCGATGCATTTGCACCGCGCTATCGAGGGGTTGAAGTCGAAGATTCTCGAGCTCAGCGCGGTAATCGAAGAGAGTGTCTACAAGGCTGTAAAGGCCGTTGAGCATCGAGATGGAAAGCTGGCCCATGAAGTAATTGAGGGTGATAGCCGCATTGACCTTATGGAGGTCGAGGTGGAGGAAGAGTGCTTGAAGATCCTCGCGCTTCATCAGCCGGTAGCCACTGATCTACGTTTTATCGTTGCTGTGCTGAAGATTAACAACGATCTTGAGCGCATAGGAGATCTCGCGGTCAATATAGCTAGTCGGGCGCGAGCCTTGAGCGCAATCAAAACGGCGCCGCGGGCGCATATCGATTTTCAGGATGTCGAGGGTAAGGTTCAGCAGATGCTGCGAAGAAGCCTTGAAGCACTCGTGAATCTCGACGAAGGTGTAGCGAAGTGGGTATGCACCTCTGACGATGCTATTGATGATATCAATCGAAGTGTTCACAAACAGGTCCTTCAGGCGATACGTGAGCATCCCGATGATGTCGACCGGTTTATACTCTTGCTCTCTGTTTCTCGTAACCTCGAGAGGATAGCCGATCATGCAACCAACATCGCCGAGGATGTGTTGTACATGATTCGAGGGGAGATCGTCCGTCACTCGCGGGTGGAATAGCCGCTTCGGCTCGAGTATCTCCGACCTGTACGCAGGTTTCTTCTCCTCGGCAAACGTTGATGGCGATGTCGTCTGACTCGCAGTCGCGTAGCTCGCGTCACTTTGCGCCTTCAAGGCTACTCACCTGTATGGTAGGTATGGAATGATTTACGAATTGTATACACCCCTTAGAAGTTGTGTGAGCGTGGTTTGAGTGGCGAGGGATCGATGGTGATTGTGAATCGAGGCTGGCGGGTAGGTTTGATGGCGCTCGTGGTGGTAGCTCAGGTCGCGATCGCTCGCGCTGACGGACGTTTCCCTGATTTGAGGAATGGGAACACCATTGGCCAGGTTATTCAGCAGTGGGGAGACCCCAAGGAGAAGGTCGAACGGGGGCTCAAGGGGCAGGTGATTTGGTATTACCAAAATGGAGCCTACGTCCTGTTTCAGAGCGGCAAAGTCATCCGTTGGAGATCTCCCTCAAGTGGGTCTGTGGTGGAAACTCAGCCCGTTCCGAAAGCCACCGTGGCCACTGTTCCGACGATAGCGGTCGATTCCGCCACGCGAGATTTAGTCAGGGATATCGCCCGTGAACTTCCTTCCAGCCCCGATGCGCCCTACGTAGAGCAGCCGCCCGCAGCACCGATGCCAGTGGCGCCCGGTAGCTTCGATCAGCAGAGAGTAGTGCCTCAGCCCGCCCCTGGTTTAGCGCCTGGTAATCCGATCTTGCCGTTCGGGGAGGAAGGGGAGGATTGAGATTATCCAGGGAAGCGAGGCACAACCTACCCGTAGCAGGAAAGGGTTTTGCCTCGCTCACCTAGGTACCAAGTACACGATACGAGCCGGATGCTGAATGATACCGGCGTAGCACTTTGCTTCGTCGCCACGGCCCCAAAATAGATCGACCCTATCTGTTCCTGTTATGGCGCCTCCCGAGTCCTGGTCGAGAACGAGGCGAGTTATCTCTACCTCTCGCAGAGGATCACCCGTGTCTTCCGACTCGTCGCTGAGTACCGGCTTCGAAAAGCTCAAGAGAGCCAGGGCTCCCTTGGGAGCATACTTTGGATCCGCTGCAATTGTTCGTCCTGGTGTCGCGGGGACGCCCAGGGCTGTGATCGCGCGCTGTGGAGACTTGTTGAAGAATACGTAGCTTGGATTTCGGTAGAGTAGTTCGTTGCGCTCGTGTTCGGGCATCTCACGCAGTGCCGCTTCGACCCGTTGCATCGTGATCTTCTTCGGAGCTATGCGTTCTTTGAGGAACTTGCCAATCGCTTCGTATTTTCGTCCATTTTTGTCGGCGTAGGTAATGAAGACCTCACTACCGTCTTCGAGTCGTACCGTTCCAGAGCCCTGAATGTGTAGAAAGAACGCCTCTATTAGATCTACCCAGCAGAGTTCGAGGCGCCTCCCTTTCAAAACGCCGCCTCCATCTATCTCTTCACGCGTGTAATAGGGGAGCACTTTTCCGTCGTGAAGCCTTCCTTTGAGAGCATTCTCTCCTTTGAATCGCTCGGAGAACTGCTTCAGATCTATCGTGACTAAGTCGGTAGGTTTCGCATACAGAGGATGTGAGTGGCTTGAGGTGCGAACAGTGCTGCCGCTGATGATCGGTTCGAAGTAGCTCGTGAGTAGGATCTCTCCCCACTGTTTACCTCCGTATATCTCGAAAAAGCGAAATCGACTCCGGACAAAATCGATCTTTTCCTCGGTCGACGAAGCGTGTCCGAGCACGTGGTGAAGCTCCTCTAAGGCCTTGGCATATTCCCCGCGTGTAACTGTGACCGGCCCAAACCGCATCCGTGTCTCAGACGTCCGTTGTAATACAGGACGTTGTGCTTCAATTGCATGCATCAATCCGTCGAAATCGAGATCGTCCGCGACAGGAGTAGATGTGATTTCCCTAAAAGCGGACTCGGGTCCGGGAACCGCTGGACGAGCGCACGCGGTGAGCACTGTAAGGCCCACTAATCCCCAGATTTGGCAGAGGAGAATGCCTCTTCCTTTGATGAAATTCGCCCGAAAGAGATTCAGAAATTTCATAGTCACCATGCGTTGTCGTGCAGTTATGTGAGCGGTCCTCTTCCAGCACCTTCAAAAGCTGTCTCCTAACTGACCGGTTTAGCCCCCTTAGGGAACTCACCGGGCCTCTTTGAAAGGTATGACCTCACTTGCAGCGCCTTCTGGCGAGCCCATGACAGTGTCTCGGGAAGCCTCAGCTTGCACAAGACACTTCATGAAGAGCGAAAAAATGAGACCTGCTCGAGCCGATCGCATCCTAAAGGATTGTGTAGTTTTCTTTGAAGCGGAAGGGGCGCACGCACTTTCCAAAAGTTGTCGGTTGGTGAAGGTTCTACGAGGTTGACGTATGGAGAGGGAGCAGGGGATTCTCCACAGTCTGATAGTTGCAGTCCTTGCTGTGTGTTGTGTGCGCATGGCACAAGCGGACCCCAGTTCTCCGTATCGTACCGAAGTAGCGTTACGCGGGTTCTATGAACTGAAACCGGGAACGAGCGCTGGGGTAGAGCGAGAGATTATTCCTTCCGTGCGGCTGGCAGGGCGTGTGTACGGCGAGGGTGCCATCGATGCCCGTTTTTCAATCCGCAAAAACAAAACGTGGCGAGCTTTCACGCACAAGGCGGGAAGGCTTCAAGAAGATACTCTCGACCCGGTTCTTCTCCAGGGTACACTGGCATTAGGGGGTGGCTGGCGGGCTTCCGGGCGTCGGATCTTTCCCACTGCAGCTTCGATTATCGGTAACCGACTCAAGGTCACGTTCCCCGGACGGGTAAAAGGTTCCCGGCGCTCTCGTCAGCGCGTGTACACTATCAGTTTATCACTTGATGGCTCGCTCGTAGTGAAGGCCAATGTCTCGAGTATTCCCGTGGCCGCCGCCAGGCGCGGAGCCTGTGGAGTAGAGGTCGAGCCGGAAGCTCATCCGAGGGCTGTGATTGAGCCACTTAAAGACTTCGCGCGCCAAGAGAGTGCGACCAAGACGGTGCGTGTCGTTACGTTGAGCACGGACGCGGACGAGCAGTGGTATGCCAAATATGGGGATCAGAGCAACGCAGTAATCGCCAGTATCGTGAATACCGCGGAGGCAATATACGATCGCCAGCTCGATATGCGCTTCAGGATCGTCAAGCAGCACGTGTATACGGATATATCTCCGTACACAATGACAGCCCCAGGGGGCTTGTTGAGTAGCTTCACACGCAATCCCGATAATCCGGCCAACTTAGGGATAAACGCTGCTACCTTCGATGATGACGTTAATCTCAAACACCTCTTCACGGGTAAGGACTTCGATGGAGGGGTGATCGGTATCGCATACATCGGAGTCGTATGCTCGATCCCGACACTTTCATACGGCATAACTCAGGCGTTCGGAGATGGTCCGACGGCGGGCATATTTGCCCACGAGGTCGGGCACAACTTTGGTGCGTATCACGATGTGAATAATCGTGGCAGTTTGATGTATCCGAGTATTTCGCTTCCGCCTTCTGACTATTTCTCGCCTACGAGTCTGCAGGAGATACGTGGTCATCTCGAGGAGGCGCGCACGTGTCTATCGGTCGAGAGTGTAGAACCGCGTCCGGGTAATCCAGCGCCACCCACTAGTGAGGAAGTGCCGACCCCCGTACCAGGGGGTGATGCGCCAGGTCCTCAGGCGTCGATCTCTCTCGCAAGGCAGAGGGTGGGTGACGTACGGGCTCCTGTCGTGCGCCTCTCGGGGAAGATGCTGACAGCCAGTAACCTCCCGGCTGCTCAGGTAGAGTTGCAGCTGGTGGCCGAGGGGGTTGTCGTTGCATCAACGGCCACCAACGATGAGGGGCGTTTCCAGTTCTTCGTGAAGGTTGCGATCCCCGCTGGAAAGACTATCGAGGTGGTCGTACAGACGAGCGATGGAGCGATCCGGTCGAATACCTTGAACCTGAAAAAGACGAGACCAAAGCGTTCTTGAGACGCAGTAGCTCCTGGCCAGACTAGAAGATTCTCTTTTTAGGCCCCTAACCTTGACCGAGGCCGTTGCTTCGGCGATATCTGTGGGAGCCCTGAGAGGTCGGGCCGAAGATGGTGAGAGGCGAAAGATATGAGCCAAAAGACAGGTAAGCTCGAGGAAGGGTTGGTCCAGGCGATGAAGGCAATTGATAACCAAGTTGCTCGGGCGTTGCAGAGGACTCCAGCTGAGCGCGAACAGCTGGGCGTGCAGAAATGGGAGCCGTACGAGAGTCGTATCGAACATGTGACGGCTTTTATCCTCAATGAATTGGGAGACAATTCCGTCTCTATCGATTCACTCCTTGTTCTCTCTCAATCTTTCACCAAGGCGCTGCGACTTGTAAGCGAGGATTTAGGATTGGATGGGCTTGGCACTCTCAGGTCGTCGTATTGCGTTGACGCCATGCAAAAAATACAGCGCGATGCGGACAAGACGCTGGCAGAGCTGTCGACCGAGCGATTGACGTAAACAAGCACGATCGTAAACAAGCACGATCGTTCGACAGGGTTCGCGCACAAACTGGGCGAGGTGTGCATCCTGTACTGAGGGATATCATCGGTGTGTCACCACTAGTGCCTTAGTGTGCCTTCCTCTTGCCGAAGCTTCGGCACGTGCATCGAAGATAGCTCAGGTTGCGTCATGCTAAAAATTGTTCACTGCATTACCGGTCTCACAGGAGACGGAGCTCAGGGTATGCTGTTGAGGCTCGTTACTGCCCTTGCAGCACAAGGTATAGAAAATCGTGTGGTCAGTCTCGAAACTCGTCAGCCTATGGCCGCTCGTTTCGAGAAGGTTGGTGTGCCCGTCTATTCCTTGGGGATCGACTCAGTTCTTTCCGGGGGGCCGGCATTAGCCACTCTTTGTAAGGTTCTGAGAGCTGAATCACCGGCTCTTCTGCAGGGATGGATGTATCACGGTAATATGGCCCTGTACCTTGCACGCAAACTTATGCGAGTGCGTACGCCCCTGGTCTGGAATATCCGTCGAGGATTAGACGACCTCGGAGAACGTTCGTTGAAGACTCGAGGTATGATCTGGATGAATCAGATACTCTCGCGAGTTCCTGCGGGCATCGTGTATTGCACCGAACAAAGCATGATACAGCACGAGACTCTCGGGTTCACGCGGGGCAAGGGTGTAGTAATCGGAAACGGATTCGACACTGATCGATATCGACCATGTCATGATTCTCGCGACGCAGTGCTAACCAAACTGGGATTTTCGACGGATGCACTCGTAATTGGCCACGTGGGACGTTACGACGTTGCAAAGGGTCACGTGCACTTACTAGAAGCTTTTTCGCGGGTGCTCTCACAATTCCCACAGGCGCGGCTAGTGTGCGCTGGGCGGGGAGTTGATAAGGACAATAAGGACCTCGCAGGGCTTGTGGACCGCTTGGGCCTTGCTCCCTACACGGTATTACTCGGCGAGTGTTCTCCTATCGAGAAGCTGTATCATGCATTCGACATCATGTGCTCCTCTTCGATAGCGGAGGGTTTTCCAAATGTTGTTGCAGAGGCGATGGCGAGTGGCGTTCCGTGTGTAGTGACAGATACCGGCGCTTCGCGAGTGCTCGTAGAAGACCTCGGTTTGGTGGTGGAGCCGCGTTCAAGCGCTGCTTTGGGAGATGCCCTCTGTGCGCTGTGTGCGAGGAGTTCAGATGAGCGACGGGCATTAGGCGCATTAGGACGAGAAAGGATACGGGGGCTCTACTCTATGCGGGCGGTTTCTCAGCGTTATGCGGATCTGTACGGGAGGGTGTGTGGGGACGACAGGCTCTCTTCGCATCCCGTGGCTAGCAATCCCCGTGATGACAGAGTAGGGGTCGTCTGACCTGTGATAGCTATGCTCGGCCTCGCGTAGGGAGTGTTATGTTGTTGTTTAATCTTGAGTTTTTGCCTCTGGGAGGCTCGCTGGCCGGGTGTCTGCTGCCATTTTGAGTCAGGGGTGGGAGGGGGCTGGCGTGCCGCTGTCAAGTGTTCGTTGACCCCGGCTCCGTCTGCCTGGTATCCTCAGGAGGATTATCTGGTTACCGCTCCGGGACCCTACCGGTGGATATTGATGGCTTGAGATCGTTCAAGCATCGGTGTGCGCTTCCGACACTGAGTTCCTGCGGCCTATCAGAATGATAATTGCCGTGGAGGAATGAAATGTCGAATAGAAAATTGTACGTAGGTAACCTGCCGTTCTCCCTTGAGGACGGTGACCTCGCACAGCTGTTTAGTCAAGCTGGAACCGTTGTATCAGCACGTGTTGTGCTCGATCCAGCAACGGGCCGCAAGCGTGGCTTCGGCTTTGTCGAGATGTCGAGCGAGGACGAGGCTGAAGCGGCAAAGAATTCGCTTAACGGCACTGATGTTGATGGTCGTTCTATCGTTGTTGATATCGCTCAGGAGCGCCCTCGTCGCGAAGGCGGCGGAGGAGGCGGTGGCGGTTTCCGTGGCGGAGATCGTCCTCGTCGGCACGGCGGCGGTGGTGGTGGTGGCTACGGTGGTGGTGGCGGCGGACGTCGCTAATCTCCCCTAGGGAAGCGAGGCAACCCCCCCCTGCTACGAAAGCGGATCTTGGGTTGCTCTCCGACTTTCGCGATGTGGAAAAATCCTCAGTGTATCGCAGCGGATACACCTGCGGATTTTCCACATCGAGAAAATCGAATATCACCCAACCTCCACTTTCTCGCTACGGGTAGGTTTTGCTTCGCTTCCCAAGCTCGAGCGTCGCAGCATCTTTGCGGCGCTCGACTTCTGTTCCGACCGTAGTCTTTTCTTAAATCCCTTCCAAGATTTCACTCGACCATCAGGGCATCGCAGAGAGCTTGTCGTAGTGCCTTGAATGTTTTGACTGTAGAGCTGTCGGATAGCCCCACCTGGTCTTCAGGAGCCTCTAGATACAGAACACCTATGCGCCGTTTGGTTCCCAAAGAGCTGTAGATGCCGGCCGTAGATTCTACGACCTCCGTTCCCTCCCGTTCTATTAAAGGCTGAGCGCAGTTGAATGCGACGAGAGCTGGATCGCCCTGGGTGTGTTGAGACGTCGTGATGTTGTCCGCAACCAGCCCTGCCATAGCGCTGCCAGGGGAGGTCTTGATATTTATCTTCCCTAAGCGTCTGAGCCTGACATTTCCTATTACTGACAGTGGTAGAAGGCTCATCTGCGAAGGATCCACGACAAAGACACAACCTCCAGTGAACCCCGCATCGGGGATTATTCGTTTTATCAGCTGTTCTATTATTTCTTCGCTCACGCCGCTGCTTGGCATTTCGGAATATAGGGAGCGCAGGGCTGATTGAACTGCAGGGGGACAATGACGGATGTACTGATTGTCCAACGCGCGTGAACCGAGCCTGTACCGCTCAATAGCTTTGGGTGGATCGAACGTGGGTAGGGTGGCGAAGGTAGCCGGCAAGGCAGATCTATAATGCTCGCTATGCTCGACGGCCCGAGTACGGATGAGGTGGACGCCATCCTCGCCTAGAAACTTAGTAATGTAGTCATTGGCTCTGCGCCAATCGTTTTCTGCCGATGGGTATGTTTCGGGGCTGCCAGCTCGTGCGAGGGCTTGGCCGATCTCACACAGACTTTCGCATATCTCCCACGAATCCTCTTCTTGTGCAGGAGTCTTCGGCGATGACACCTCGCTTGAAGGACGAAGAATGCGCATCGCTAACACAGTGGGGCTGAACCCGAGCTCTTTGGTCAGCTCTTCGTCTACGGTTGTTCGCGATGTGAGGGACTTGATGATGCGCGAGTAAAGAGATGGATAGTTCCAGGCAATCAAGTTGAGTCCTATCTCTCGAATGACTCCGTGAGCGAACGCCATATCTGGATCGATATTCTGGTTCTTGCTGAGCGCCTCGGCGGTCGAGGCGATAATGGCGGTCTCCTTCAAACGATTGGACTGAAGATAATCGCTGGATTCTAGTTGATGAGTTGATGGCGGTTCGTTCTGAGTGCCTAAAATAGCGGTCAGCTTCGGTAGCCCCGCCCATCGTATCAGCTGGATCGGATTCGAGGAGGTTGATGGCGGAACGTTTTCCTTCGTCGCGACTGGGATAAGCTCCTTGACCACGTATGTAAAGAGCGCGAAGTCTTTTTTCAGTTCGTCAATGAGAGGTGAGATGTCCGAGGCATACCGACCATTTTCGAGTCCCTCACGAATGGTTTTCAATACCGATGGATTAATGGGAAACCACAGAGCGCTGACGTGATGCACGGCTCGGTCGAGGCGTTTGTCAGAAGAGCCATGACCTTGATAGACCGGCATCTAGGGGGGAGCTCCTACTACGAAACTACATCCTTTCACCGTGCTCGACATTGAACTTCGACGGATGAGGGAACGGGCCACTTTGTACAAATGGCAGAACGAACCTCTAGGACGGTCGAATCGGACAGTGGTCGGGCACAATTCCTCGTACGCAAGAGGGTGTCGACTGCGGCGTAGCAGACCTTGAGCTTTCCGGTCGAAAAAGATGTGCTACGTAGTGAGATCAGGCGCTTATATCGTAGAGTGGGCGCCGCTCGGTAACGAAAACAACTAGAGCTTTTCTCAATGTACCGGTTTTCCGGCTGCCCGCAGAAGGCGTCTCCATGACAGAGCGAGACGGATAGCCTCAAGGATCTCTTCCTTGGATAGTTCGGAGAACTCCGTTGAAAGCTCCGGTAAGATGCGCAGTGGATTTCGAAGCTCTTTGATAGAAAACATCTCGAAGCATGCATCGGCCACGATGAAAAGCTTCTCGCGTGAAATGGCCTTGCGCGGGTCCTTCCCTGAAACGAGCGCAGAATCAGTCATGTTTGCCCCAGGATGTTTCATAACATTTGGGACACTAGTAGATTGAGTGGTCGGTGTACAGGATTTTTCTCGCCACAGATTCAGGAAAGAAGCCGATAAAATGCCGAGTACAGTAGGTGTGTTTCGCCATGACGAAGGGATGAATTGACTGTTAATCCAGGTGAAACAGTGGATGACAGATACGACCAGTTCGAAACATAGTTGCGCCGTGTTGTTGCGGTCTTTAGTGTCGGGACGAGAGGTCATCGCGTCGCTTTCGAGAACGATTAGATGTTTTGCGATTAATTCGATAGGTCGGTATTTGGTCGTATCGTAACGGAATGGGAAGAAGAATATGAGCACATGGTACTTGAGCTACAACGGAAAGCAGTTTGGACCTTTTGAAGACGTCGTCGCTATCGCGAAAGCTCATGAGAACCCTCAGGGATTCGCCTGGAGAGAGGGCATGGACAACTGGCTTCCGATTGCACAAGTTCCGGAATTGAAGGGCAGGGGAGAGGGCTCGACGGCTGCACCGCCGCCAATTTCGCGCTTGGTCGCCGATGTCATCGACTTCAAGATCTGTGGCTCAGAGATGCAGTTTGTCGAGGTCGAGCTCGATCCAGGGGAGTCCGTAATCGCTGAGGCTGGGGCGATGATGTACAAGTCTCCGTCTATTACGATGCAGAGTATATTTGGGGACGGAAGTGCACAGAGTTCCTCGGTAGTAGACAAGCTCATAGGTGCTGGAAAGCGCCTGCTGACGGGAGAGGGCCTCTTCATGACGGCGTTCACTCATTCTGGCCAAGGAAAAGCGCATGTGGCGTTCGCCTCGCCGTTTGCCGGAAATATCGTTCCTGTTGCGTTGTCTCATATCGGTGGTGCTCTGGTGTGTCAAAAGGACAGCTTCCTTTGTGCGGCGAAGGGAGTTTCGGTCGGCATTTACTTTCAGCGTAGGATATTGACCGGTCTGTTCGGTGGTGAGGGCTTTGTCATG
Source organism: Bdellovibrionota bacterium (assembly GCA_044337105.1). Lineage (GTDB taxonomy): Bacteria > Bdellovibrionota_C > UBA2361 > UBA2361 > OMII01 > OMII01. The sequence continues at coordinate 49,906 of JBIIOE010000002.1, forward strand.
CAGAAGCTAGAAGGCGATGGGCTCGTCTTCATGCATGCGGGAGGAACGGTGGTAGAGCGTTTCCTAGAACCGAACGAGACCTTACACGTCGACACGGGGTGTGTGGTTGGATTTCAGCCGACCGTCGATTTCAAGATTGAACAAGCAGGGGGAATCAAGACGGCGCTCTTTGGTGGAGAAGGGCTCTTCTTCGCGTCGCTTCGTGGTCCAGGGGCTGTGTGGATGCAGTCGCTCCCGTTCTCGCGTCTTGCGGGCAGGATGCTCATGGCGTCCAAGGGAGGCCAGGAAGAAGGGTCTGCACTCGGGGCGCTCGGATCGATATTCAAGACGAGTTAGAGATAGTGGCTCGACTGCGGTTCATTCGAATTGAGGCTGTCAGTGTTTTTTCGTGGTCCGAGCGAACTCCTCGCGTAGCCGTGACGCGTCGGCGCCGCGTGTGAATTCGTCGAGTGCGTCTCCAAGGCGGACTGCCAGTTGATTTTCGATGTGCGCCACCTCTTCGAGGCGCTTCACGGTCTCCTCAGCGCGATACTTGGTGTTCATGGTATCCACACTACCTGTCAGCAACACTGTGTGGCCACGCACCTCAACGGTGATATCCGAAGTGCTGAGGTCGGTTTCCGAAGAGAGAGCGCGAACGACTCGCTTGAGTAGTAGTCGGCTCGGAGAGAGGGATTCGTCCGAATGGATTTCTCGATAGGTACCGTGCACCACTCGTTCGATTTCGCCTGGCAGGGATTCGGGTTCCTCCTTGAAGAGAGATCCCGCTGGTCGAGGTCGAATGCGCTCCGCTTCGCTGCGATAATCTTGGGGGGTGTCTCCTTTTTTCGCCATCTCACCTATCCATATAGATCTCTGCCACCTTTACTCGCGTGGCAGTTTTTGGGGCACTGCTGCGTACAGCTGATTTGGCCGCACACTCGTGGGATTGAAGGAGATACTACAAGGCGATGCGCATGGGTCTGATGCAGCTTACGCCCCGAGGTATGCTTCTCGCACTCTGGGATCGGAGGCCAACAAGGAGGAGTCGCCGGTCAGGGTGATTGTGCCGGTCTCCAAGACGTAGCCGCGAGTGGCGAGCTTCAAAGCAAGGTGCGCGTTCTGCTCGATGAGTAGGACGGTTAGCCCTTCTTCGTTCAATCTCGCAAGGGTGTCGAATATCTTGCGCACCAAGAGAGGAGCGATACCCATTGACGGCTCGTCGAGGAGCAGCATGCGTGGTTTGCTCATCAGGGCGCGTCCAATGGCGAGCATCTGTTGTTCACCACCTGAGAGCGTTCCACCGAGCTGGTTCGCGCGTTGACGAAGGATCGGAAACAGTAAGTACACGTATTCCTCTGAAGCGCGAATCTCCGCCTCGTCGCTCCGAGAGTATGCGCCCAGTCGTAAGTTATCGTTGACGGTGAGTCTGGGAAATATTCGACGGCCTTCGGGAACTTGGGCCAAACCGAGCGTCAAACGCTCATGTGCCGGCATCGATGTGATGTTAGAGCCGTCGAACCAAATCTCACCACTCGTAATAGATTGGATACCGGAGATACACATGAGGGTGGTGGTTTTACCAGCACCGTTTGATCCGAGGAGCGTCACCGCCTCGCCAGGCAGGACGTCGAGGCTGATGTCCTGAAGCGCTTCGATTGGTCCGTAAGACGAGCGAATGTTTCGGACCGAAAGGAGAGGGGGGTTAGTGGTCATGATTCGTATCCCCCAGATATGCGGCTATGACCTTCGGATCCCGCCTTACTACATCGGGGGGGCCTTCCGCTATCTTCTCGCCATACTCCAGCACAGTGATGTGATCCGAGATCCCCATCACCAACTTCATGTGATGCTCAATTAGGAGCACGGTTGTTCCCCGTTCTCGGATCTTCGCTATGAGTGAGGTGAGTGCCCCCATCTCCGAAGGATTCATACCAGCCGCCGGTTCGTCCAACAGAATTAGGTGTGGCTTAGAGGCTAGAGCGCGCGCAATCTCCAGTCGTCGTTGGCTTCCGTAGGGAAGAGAGCTCGCTGGAGTATCTTCGACATCTGAAAGCCCCACAAAATTCAGGAGTTCCCGAGCCTCTTCGCGTCGTGTGTGTTCCTGTAGCCTAAAGCACTTGGTTCTGAGCAGCGCAGAGATAGGGTTGGTCTTGTGCACACTTTGCATGCCCATCAGCACATTCTCGAGAGCGCTCATGCTCCGGAACAAGCGGATGTTCTGGAAGGTACGTGAGATCTTTCTTTGAACCGCCGTGTATGGGGTGTGTCTGGTTCGTTGCCACATGGTGAAGGAGCCGGCTGCGGCAAGTAGCGAGCCGAAGCTGAAGATTCCCCACGTGAGAGAGGGGTCTTGCGATCGTAGTGTCGATAGAAAAGCAGTGGCGCCGGCAGCCCAGTCGAATGGCTGCTCATAGACATACAATTGATTAATCGAGGCATCCCACAAGCTCTGTGCATTGATGCCGAGCATCAATGCTGCGCCGAAGGCCATTCCCGTAGCGAGGCACTTGCCGAGGACGGCCCATTTCAGAGGCTCGCGGATATCCTGACCATGCACCTCAATCGTGCCCGAGCTCGGAGCGTATATCCCCGTTACGCAATTGAAGACAGTTGTTTTGCCGGCACCGTTGGGTCCGATGACGGCAGCTATCTGCTTGTTTGTCACGTTGAGCGTGACATCGTGAGCTGCGGTGAGTCCACCAAACTTCACGGTGACGTTACGGAGTGCCAAGAGGGGAGTGGCGTCATTCGTCATGGTCACCTTTCTCCTGATTCACGAGGAGGCATGAGCCCTTGACTCTTGAAGCGCATCATGAGCACTAATGCCAACCCGAATATCATGTACTTCCAGTTCGCCGGTGAAAGGAGCACATTTGAACTTCCGGTGCTCATGTTCGAAAGCCAATCGGCTAGCTTCGCCAGAACGATCGAGTTGATTCCTACCATGATGATGGCCCCGAGGATCGCACCTGGTATGCTACCGAGGCCGCCTACGATGACCATAGAGAGCGCCATGATCGACACCTGAAAATCGTAATTACTCGGCTCTCCGCTCGAACCTAGGAAGCTCGCCAAAAGGGCACCTGCTACGGCGCACAGCCCCGCAGAGATGGAGAATGTCGAAAGCTTGGTACGTGCTGGATTGACCCCCATACACGAAGCTGCGAGTTCATCGTCTCTGAGAGCGAGCCATGAGCGGCCAGTGGGAGAATGCAACAGGCGCTGCATGAGAAAGGCTGCCAGAGCTACTATCGAGAGGATGAGGTAATACCACCCCGAGGGAGAAGTGCTCGAGATTTGTAACGACGCGATCGAGGGTCCTTTGAGCGGATTGATCCCTTGAGTCCCTTTGGTGATTGCATCGAGATTACGGAGGACGTCCTGTACGATCTCACCGAATCCAAGCGTTACTATTGCAAGGTAGTCCCCGCGCAACCGCATCGTAGGGAGAGCCAAGAGTGCGCCTGTGGCCATACCTACGATCCCTGCCAATAGTACGGCGCATACCCACGGGATCTGGAACGGGTAGATGGAGCAGGTGGCGATAGCGAAGGTATATGCCCCTATCGCCACGAAAGCGGCGACGCCGAGGTGCAGGAGTCCAGTGAAGCCGGTGGCTACCGAGAGCCCCAGTCCGACCAGCGAGAAGATCAGCACAGGAGGCATGAGTGGGGTGATCTGCAGAGCTGTAGGCAAGAGTGCATCGATGAGTGGAACCAGGGCCATTATTCCCAGGAGTGCGATCAGTCGCATGTCGATCTGTGTTCTCTTCATAAGAAATGAACGCTCTATACCTTCTCCTTGACTGCCCTTCCCAGCAGGCCTGCGGGTCGAAAAATCAAAACTCCGATGAGAATCATGAATACGATGGTATTGGTCCATTCGGTAGAGATGTATTGATCGCTCATAGCTCGGATGAGCCCGATGAGGATTCCACCAACGACGGAGCCGACGAGGTTCCCGATGCCGCCGAGCACAGCAGCGGTGAATGCGTCGATACCTACTCGATATCCCATCTGGAAGAACACGGTGTTGTTGTATAGAGCATAGATGATGCTAGCGACACCAGCCAACGCACCACCGAGCACAAAGGTGAGGCTTATGATGCGATCAACATCGATACCGACGAGCCTCGCAGCGACTGGATTCTGAGCCACGGCCCGCATTGCTCGACCGAATTGCGTGCGCGTGACTACGAGAACGAGAATCAGCAGCAATGGCAGAGTCACCGACATGACCAAGAGATCCTTCGGCGAGAGGAGGATAAAAGAGGACTCTCCCAAGAGATTCGTGTTGGAGACCAGCTGCGGGAAGTCTTTAGGAGATGCTGCCGATGCTCCCATGTCGAATGCCGACATCGGAAGCCCTCCCCAGAATAAGCCCACATTGAGCAGGATAAAGGAGACCCCAAGTGCCGATACGAGTGGTACGAGTCGTGGGGCGTTTCTCAAGGGGCGGTATGCAAGTCGGTCGATAAGCCAATTCAGCGCGCCGCAGAAAAGTGGTACGAGCGTGAACAGCAGCACAAACGACGTCCACCACATCACAGTACCGACCTCGGACGCCGAGGGGAGCGGAGCTAGACCCAGCCCTCCCAAAATCGTGAGTGCGCAAAACCCACCCAGCATGAAGAGGTCCCCGTGTGCAAAGTTGATGAGTTCCACCAACCCGTACACCATGGTGTAACCGAGGGCGATCAGAGCGATGATCATCCCATTTGAAAGCCCGATGATGAGCTGTTGAACGAGAACCTCTGCAGTATCCATGCTAGTTTATTCGAGTACCTTCGAGAGAACGAACGTGCCGTTCTCGACCACATTGCCACTCATCGTCCGCAGAGTCGTGTCGCCGTTGGAATCGAACGACCAGGTTCCCAAAGCGCCTTGATAATCCTTGGTTTCCGCGATCGCAGCGATTATTCCGGCGCGATCCTTTGTGGTTGCTTTGCCGATAGCATGTATGACGGCTTTGGCTGCTTCATAGCCGTACGCCGCGTACCCTTCGGGTTCGGAGTTGTAGGTGGCCTTGTAACTTTCATAGAATTTCTGCCCGATTCCTTTGAGCTGGTTAGCTGGCACACCACCGAAGGTTATGTAGGTATTTCCTTGTACCGCCTCGGCACCTGCCGATTCGATGAAGGCGGTCTCGTAACAGCCGTCTGGCACCATGAATTTGCTGGTAAGACCGGTGGCTCGTAGATCCTTGATGAGCTGGCCTGCGTTTGTTTGAGTAGTTCCTCCGAAATACACGAGATCCGGCCTGGTCTGTTTGATCTTCACAGCGAGTGATCGGTAGTTCGACGCCTTAGGGTCGATCTTGTCGAATCCGAGGATTGAGAAGTTACGAGCGGTAGCGCCTTTTTTGAACATCGTGGCAACCCCTTTACCGTAGAGCTCCCCGTCGTGAAGTATGTATACGGACTTCACTCCGAGCTCTTGCGCCCATTGTGCGCCCACATCGCCTTGGAGGTCGTCCGCAGGTACGACTCGGAAGAAGGTCACCTTATTAGACGGGCGGTAGATGCTGGGTTCGTTCGGTTCCCCGAGCCCTGGCTTCGTGAGACCTGGCCATGATGCGGCGGGAGAAACCATCAGAAGCCCTGCTTGATTGAGCTTGGGCATACTGATCTTGGCTGCGCCGGAGTTATAGGGTCCGAGATAGGCCACGATTGAAGGGTCTTGAATCGCTTTATCAGCGTTGGCCGCCTCGACAGCAGGGTCCCAGCTTCCGCGTGCTGGAGAGGAGTCGTCCCAATCCTCGTACTGGAGCGAGACATCGCCTACTTTGCCGCTGGCCTCTTTGAGCGCAAGTCTAATGCCGTTGGCGATGCTGGTAGCTTGCGCATTCGCGCTGCCAGTTTTGGGAAGGCTCGACACGATCTTGAGGCTCGTATCGGCGTACACGGCAGGAGCGCACAGGAAGAGTGCAGCTATCGTGGCGAAAAGTGACCTGGTGAGATCGAATGACTTCATAGAGCGTACCTCCGTAATGTGAGCGAGTATTGCACGGGAGGCGGTTGAGCCGGAAGTGCCATGAAGTCGGTAGGCTTGGACAGATGTAGAGAGCAGGGGAGTGTAGAACCTTACGCGGCCGTGGGTGCTGCCTCTGTTTACCAGAAATCCACATGAGGAGGCTCATTTCGTGCGCAGTGGCCCTCGCAGTAGAGCTGGGCTTGGCTCCGCTTTCCGAGGTGACTCCTCTCATGTCGACAGGCGGCAGTTGTTGATATCTCCGTGCTCCATGTCCGACATCCACGTGTCAGAAGATGTCGGCAATCGCTTCAACGGATAATGCTCTGGAGATTTCATTATGACCATGCTCGAACGTTTCATGACCGGTAATCGCAGCTCTCGCGGGGGGTACCTTCGCGAGCGAATCAGGGAGAACGTCGGGCGTAGGGAGCGGGGCGCATCTACGGTCGCTGGTGGATTCATGATAATCGACGGGCTCCGTCGTCGTGGCGTGAGTGGCCTGATAGAAAGTGTGTTGGGGGCAAGTCTCTTGTACCGCGGAAGCACAGGCTTCTGCTGGCTTTACAACATGCTGAACATAGATATGGCAGAAGAGCGTGAAGGACGTCCGAGTATACGAGTTCAACGGACTATCACCATCGATCGGGATCCTCAGACGGTGTACTCTGTGTGGCGAAGATTCGAGAATCTTCCGCGCTTTCTTCACCACGTCGAATCGATCTCTCCCTTGGACGGTAATCGCTTTCGCTGGGTAGTTCGAGGACCCCAGGGCCGGAAGGTCGAGTGGAATGCCGAGATCGTCGAAGACGTACCAGGGCACCACTTAGCGTGGCGTTCGGAGGAAGGGGCGCCCTTGCGACACTCAGGTGCGGTGGGGTTCCTGCCCCTCGAGGGCGGGCGTGCCACTGAGGTGAAGGTGTCTCTGCAGTACGAGCCAACTCGGGGCGCCTTCCGGGATGTCGTGAGCAGACTTCTCGGCGATGATCCGCGGAGGCAGATACGTGAGGATCTCGAGCGATTTAAGCGTGTGGCCGAAGAGGAGAGTGGCTTCGAATCGCGTGGGTGGCCGCAGGAGTCGCCTCGGGTGGTCTAGCTAAGCCAGGCAAAGCCGGGGCGAAGCGAGGACATAGAGCCTTCGTCGCGCGTGTTTCTATCAGGAAGCGAGGCGAGGCCTCTACTGCCGCAGCAGGGAGGGGTTTTGCCCTGCTTCCATAAGGGACGACTTGAGCACGTGGATATGTCATACTCGTATCCATGAGTTCCAGAGCCAAAGAGAAGCGTGCGTTGATAGATCGGATAGTACGAGACGGGTTATGTCCGGATCGTGATTCGGCGGAAAAGCACATTCGCGCTGGGCTCGTTCGTGTGAGGGACGAGGTCGTCGATAAGCCGGGAGCGATTGTCGACGACAAGGTTCCGGTCTCCCTCATGCCGCGTCGCGAATACGTTGGCCGTGGTGCTCTCAAACTCGAAGCCGCCCTGAAACATTTTGCGATCTCGCCGCAGGGGATGGTGTGTGCGGATGTTGGAGCATGCACTGGTGGTTTTACGGACGTCCTGCTCCGTTCGGGTGCTTTACGGGTCTACGCGATCGACGTTGGATACGGCGACCTCGATTGGCGCATCCGCACGGATCCGCGGGTGGTGGTGATGGAGCGCACCAATGCGCGTTACCTAGAGAAGCTTCCCGAGGCTATCACGTTCGTATCTATCGATGTCTCTTTCATCTCACTGACGCAGATCCTGCCAGCGGTGTGTCGGTGGTTAGGAGAGCACGCAACGATTGTGGCTCTCGTCAAACCCCAATTCGAGGCAGCTCGCGATCAGGTGGGAGAGGGTGGAATTGTGACGAACTCCGATGTGCACGATCAGGTAGTCGAAAAAATCGTCGAGTTCCTACCAGCTATTGGACTCACCTTCCGCGGTCTTAAGCCATCTCCGATCTTAGGCGCAGAGGGTAACAAAGAGTTCCTCTTGTGGTGCGAGCGGGTCGCTCAAGCTAAAGCTTGAGAAAGCGAAGCGAACACTTTCCCCGCTTGAGTGGCGCTCTTTTTTGGGTTTTGCCGCAGTACCGTGGCAAAGTTCGATCTCGACATGATCGTACTCATTTCGACTTTTCTTTTTCGGCGTTACACCACATCCCATTGTCCCACCTTTTCTAGAGCACAAACAAGGAAAGATGTTTATGAAAACTTACCGACTCGCATGTTCTCGTCACGTGACTCCTCTGGCTTTCGCAGCCCTGACAGCTCTACTTGGAGGGGGAAGTACCAGCGCGTTGGCAGAGCCGCCTATTGTATACAGAGAGACATTCGGCTTTTGTACTGGCAGCGTAGGTCCGTTAGCGGCCGATGACGCAGGGTGGTACGGTCTTAAAAGTGGTCTTCCTAAGGCTAAGTTCAGTAACTTGAAGGTGTTCTCGTATGGCACGCCGCGTATAGGAGGTTCGGTAAATAGTAATCCTGCAGGATTGGCCCAGGGATACAGCTTCTGGTTCCGGCCCACTTATGGGCTCACGATACTCACTCGTGAATTCCCTTTCGATGCTGCCCTACTTTCGGACCCAACTACTGAGGTGGCGTACGAGCAGCGGCTCAGTGGAATCAACCAGTCCGGGACTCCAAACCGTACCCAACTTGCATTTCAAATCGACGGAGTGTGGTACATCTCCGAGGAGGCGATCGCGCAATCCAATGGAGGTGCGGCCTGGGAAGGTGTCAGTGTGTTCCCGGCTGGATTGAAGTACGGTGCAGTAGCAGTGGTTGGAGACATAGGACCCGAGATCCCATTGTCATACAACACAAGCCTACCGACGACAGGGACGGTAGAAGCCTTCGGTGTCTTCGTCGGTGAGGTCAATGGGCGTGTGCGTATCGAGAATTTCACCATCCGAGGCACGCCGTCTGCCGGTAAATCGTTCTCTACAGCTGTCCAACAGTCAAATGTTGCAGCGTGCCCAGTCACGAGCCCTGATCGACAAGGAATCGTATCTCCGACACCGAATCCTGATCCAGATGACTTAGGCAGTGGAGGAGACGATTCCGCCGGACCTCCGGACAGAGAGGTGCCTGATGAAACTCCTCCTCCTCAATTGACGCCAGGTGCAGTGAAGTTCATTTTCTGTCCTGCTAGCGAACTGGGAACTGGTAAGAGCGTTAAATTTCCAGCCAGAGCTCGTAGGGCACTGTTGAAGGTCTCGCGTAATCCCACTGCGATGGATTTACGAGATCAGGCCATTCTTGCAGTAATGTCTCAACGGGTGATGCCGTTGGGCGCATTGGTGAATGTGAGGGTTGCTGATTTCAATTCGAGCAACGGAACTCTTGCAGTTGTCGTTAGGAAGGGGGCTGCGCCCATGAAGATAAAGTTGAATAGCAGTGCAAAGAACGCGATCATCAATTACATGGCGCTAGCCGGTCTCGGACGCGATGCCACGTCGCCACTCTTCTTGAAAACTGACAAGAGGACGAAGTTGCTGGATGCTTCGCATGCAGCATGTTCTCGGGATCTCCGAAGTGTTGTTACTCAGAGAGCACGCCGAGCGAAGATTCCAGCGGCTGGACTCTTCGTGCGCGTTAGGTAGGACGGGCGAAATACCGCAGTGCTTCCGCTACGGTTGGTTGAGCAAACCATTGCTAGGGGATTGATTGATCGATCGTTGGCGGGTTGGCCACGAGTTCGCCGGGGCGGCTTTTAGGCGGGCCGCAGATGCTCCTCTCTGCAGGCGCAGAGAGGAGCTCGAATCTAGTGCGGAGGCGTTCGTCGTGCTGTTGACGGAGTGCGCACTGTTCCTCTATAAGCGCTCGGAGAGGAGTCGACATGCATCGGTTACGGTGAATATCCCCACGACCTTCTCCGCTTCGTTTACCACTACAGCTGAGCCTACGCCTGTTTCAGCCATGTATGCGGCAACATTCTTGACCGGCTCGTTGAGCGCAACAGTATACACATCGGTGCTACACACATCGCTGATTATCAAAGCCTCGCCTCGCTCACTCTGGATATCGTGAACCAGCTTTAGATCTCTGTCGCTTACGAGCCCGACGCACTCGCCGCCGCGGAGAACCGGGATGTGGCGAATGCCGCGCACGACCATCTCGTGCTTGGCGCGAGACACGGGCTGGTCATCGCCAATGGTGAAGGGGGTTTGAGTCATCACATCTTTGATCTCTGTATTCATAATCCATCCTTTGTGGGTAAACTTCAGAGCCCGTATACTTTCAAAGCGAAGCTCATGAAACACCTGAATACCATCATAGCGCTGGCCGCACTCAACGGTATCTTCGGCACGCTCCTTTTCCGGTATCTATTCGAGGTGTCTGAGCCGATCTCCGAGTATCCCGTTCTCACCGTGGTGATCTTCGGAGGAAGTATTCTGGTGGCGCGACTCCTATACGGAGTGTGCAAGGGAAACTTTGGATCGGACCTTCTGGCAGGGGTGTCTATAGTCACCGCACTCCTGTTGGGTGAGTATCTCGCTGGAGCAATCGTGGTGCTGATGCTTTCAGGTGGAACAGCCTTGGAGGACTTTGCCATGCGACGGGCTTCGTCTGTATTGGATGCCCTCGCAAAGCGTATGCCTCAGATCGCCCACCGACGCTCAGGACAGCAGCTTCAAGATATTACCGCAGGCGAGGTCGAAGTAAGCGATGAGCTCGTCGTTTTGCCACACGAGCTATGTCCTGTTGACGGCGTGGTGATAGAGGGGCGTTCATCGATGGACGAGTCCTATTTGACAGGAGAACCGTACAAGCTCTCGAAGACTCCGGGCTGCGAGGTCATCTCTGGTGCCATCAATGGGGAAGGATTGGTCGTCATCAAGGCTAGTCGGAAGGCCGTGGATTCGCGCTACGTCAAGATCATGCAGGTGATGGATGCGACGCGTCAGCGTAGGCCACGAATGCGACGACTAGCTGATAGATTGGGAGCTTGGTATACACCGCTCGCGATCGTGATAGCGATAGCGGCGTGGTACGGCTCCCATGATCCGACCCGTTTTCTTGCGGTGCTGGTCGTAGCGACGCCGTGCCCGTTGATCATCGCTATCCCAGTGGCGATCATTGGAGCGATCTCGTGGTGTGCGCGCCGCGGTATTATCATCAAGGATCCGATCGTTTTGGAGCGAGGTTACTCGTGCGACGTTCTCATTACAGACAAGACCGGTACCCTTACTGTGGGAGAACCGGAGCTTGTTGCGATTGAGGTAAGCGGTGTGACGGCAGATGAGGTTTTACGCCTGACCGCCGGTCTAGAGCAGTACTCGAAGCATCCGCTCGCTCAGTCGGTTCTCGATGCGGCGAAGTTGCGCGATTTGGTGGTTCCGGAAGCATTCGAGGTGAGTGAGAAGCCTGGGCAGGGGCTCTCTGGTCGAGTAGGTGCACATCATGTGGCGATTACCGGGCGCAAGGGTATGCCAGCGGCGGTCGCTGAGCGGTTTGGTCAGAGTGTGGTAGGGCTGGAATGTATTGTGGTCATCGATGGTGAGGCTCGGGGGCTGCTGCGCTTTCGAGATGAGCCCAGGCCGGAGAGCCGGAGCTTTGTGGCGCATTTGGCGCCACGACACGGGTTCCGAGAGGTGGTGCTACTTTCGGGGGATCGCGATACGGAGGTTCAGTACCTAGCCGAGAAGATGGGGATAACGCGAGTTTTTAGCGGCAAGTCTCCTGAGGAGAAGGTTGATATTGTGCGAGCGGAATCCGAACATTCGCGAACGCTTTACCTCGGAGACGGGATAAACGACGCCCCAGCACTCGCTGCTGCGAGTGTTGGAATCGCCTTTGGGCCGAGGAGCGAAATTACCTCAGAAGCCGCAGGTGCCGTTATCCTCGAACCATCGCTTCGCAAAGTTGATCAGTTTCTGCATATCAGCCGGCACATGCGTCGAGTGGCGCTTCAAAGCGCAGTTGGTGGAATGACGCTCAGTGTGGTCGGTATGGTGTTCGCTAGCGTTGGGCTGCTCTCTCCGGTTGCGGGAGCAGTGGTTCAGGAGGGGATAGATCTCTTCGCGGTGGTGAATGCTCTCCGAGCGGCTCGGCTGGGAGATGGTAACAGCGAGGATATGGAGTGAAGTTGCCACGCTGTTCTACTCGTCTGGCATGAAGCTTGAAGCTATCTGAAGGAAAACAGCGATGCTAAAGCTTTTCGAAGCGCGGTATCGACCGATTTCTCATTTCTTTGGTCCATGAAATACAGGTGAGCAATGCGCAGATCCCTCGTCCTTTCAATCGTTTCTCTTCTATGGTCGCTACCTGCTCTGGCAGGGGTACCGTCCGATTTCGATGGAGACTCACAGTCAGATCGGGTGCAGGTTGAGATTGGAGCTGACAAATCTTTGACATGGAAAACAGTTCTGTCGAGTACTGGAGAGACCCAGTCTCTGGGGACCATTGGCAAGGAGGGAGACCACCTCATAATGGCGCAATGGTTAGGCGGGGGTACGCAGATCGGTGTTGTCTCGTTGAAGACGGGGTCAGAGGATCTCCTATGGTCGATTGTCAATGCTCAAGGAGAGCAGCTCGAGCGTACGTTCGGAAACAAAGGCGATCTGGTTGTATCAGGGGCCGATTTCAACGGTAACGGTACCGCTGACGCGGCTGTTGTTCGACTCGCGAATGGAAAAGCTGAATGGCAGATTCGATACGATATGTTCACGAGTGAGGCTGTGAACGAGACCTCTGCGGTGTTCGGAAAAGCAGGGGACCGGGCTTTTTATGCGAGCCTTGATGGGACGGTTGATTCGCTCGGGATGATCAGAAAGGGGAGGGGCAACCGGTCGATGGCACAGATGAGGAATCTGGTGACGGGTGAGGTGCGCAAATTTCTCAGGCTTCCGAAATTTGCGAGTGTCGGTACGCGACCGCGCGCTTTTCCAGTGCCTCAATCGATTGGGGAAGATCTGATCGGTTTTCATGTTCAAAAGGGGCAGGGAACGGAGATTCGAATATATACCTTCGGGGGTACGGAGGTTGCCAATGCGCCTTTCGAGGGTAAGGGCGAATCCGTAGTTGGACAGTTCTCTCCGGGTGGGGACTATGAGGTGCTCTTTGAGGGCGAGAGTGAGTCGGGAATGCTCGACCCCGAAGGGGGAGAGGTCGTGGAGACAACGAACCTCAGTGGTATCTCTGTAGACGAAACGAACGTGAACACCGTAGGGGCGCCAACAACCTCTAACCCGAACAACGGCGGTGGTGGTTCTGGTGGGGGTAACTCGGGAGGTGGATCGGTATCCCAGTGTGCACAGACAGTGGCGTGGCCAGGAGGCCACATTTACAAAACGATAGGATCCACGCACTTCACGGATATTCGGCGCAATACCGTCGGGGTTGTGCTCCGTTCGGGAGCACGCGGACCCTTTCCAAGCTGTGTCGAGGCCCTCGACAGCTCGGGACGTACAATCGCCAAACTAGGACTCTACGCGCGTGGTGCGGGATGGGCCGCTCGTTATTACGCAGGAATCGGATGTGGAGCTGGTACTCCTTTCAATGGGTCCAGGCTCGCCTCTATAGCTCGGGCGAATACAGGGAGCTCGCGCATCTACATGAAGTTCGACACTGTGTGCTACGGTCCGATCGAGGCAGCGAAATGCATCGGTAGTCAGCAATGCTAACCGTGGCGGTGCAGAGTCTGTTAATCTTCGAAAGCGCTGACAAGGGCTTCTAGCCGTCCGGCTCTGAAAGGAACCGAATAGAATGTAGCCACTTCAGCGACCAAGGCACGCCGCTGTGCTGGCGTCATCTGTGCCGCTGCGTGTGCTTGAAACACGTTGACGTACTTCTCCGCTAGCTCGTAGATACGAGAGGCGCCGATGTGGCGTGCACCGGCAGGTTCAAGAAATCCCTCCGGTTGTGCATATGAAAACTCAGGGGCTGGTGGCTGAGGATCGGAGTTGGGGATCGGTTCAGAGAAGGTTCGGATTCCGTTCGTTGTAGCGTACGGATTGGCTGTAATCGTCTTTGTCGGTATGGGGCCGGCTTCGAAATATGGTGTCACGGTGGAAAAATCGCTGCCATCAAGCTGAGCTGATCGCGATGCATCCGAGGGTGCTACACCTGATACCTTCAAGCCCTTGATTGAAATTCTCTTGGTCTGGTAGCGCGCATCTCCGTACGACATAGTGCCCCTTTATATCCTTACAAAGGTGCAGAATCGGGCGGAGCGACACCTAAAGCCGATCCGTCTTTCTGCTTACTGCTTCTTGTCGGATATAGGGGGAGTATCTGCACGTTTCGGAGCTTTTTCGTGTCTGATGGTCGCCAATCCTTCAAGCTGCCTCAAGGCGCTCAAAAGCGAAGCTTTCTGATAACTGCCTGAAGGATATGGGGTTTTGTGTGTTTGGCCGGCTAAAGGCACACCGACAGAGCAGTTTATTTTTTTCTCGACCAATCTCCGACCGGGGTGTAGCGTCTAAAGATAGAGGGTGCAAACGCGCTAGGATTTTTCATCCTTGTGTTCGCGCACACTTAAGCCTCAATCCGATAGTTCCGATGTGGTATCTAGAGGGCAAAGGTATGAGTGGATGCTACCAATGCGGTCTGGCTGATGGCAGCGAGACCAAGCTGTGCGAGACGTGTCACCGCAAGCGGTTTCACCAGGAGCTGTTCGTCATGTACGAGGCGCCGGAGGAACCGGTTCAAGGCATGGAGTGGTCTCCAAGGACCCAGCGCTTTATCCTGGGAGGTGGTGCTCTCTTCTATCTGTCACTGATAGCACTCTTCGGATTCATAACCCTCAAGACAGGTGCTCTGCCGCTCTCGATGAGTGCCGATGGACGATACGAATTCTATGTTGGAGGGGATTCTGTAACTCCGGTGCTGACAGAGCAAAGGTTCGAGCACGTCGAGTTCAAGAGCTCGAGTCACCGGTAGGCGATCACTTTTTCTGCTGCACGATTTCCCATGACAACGCCAGCACACACGCAGATCTTTACAGGTCACGAGATGATCCGTCACGCAGAGGCGCGTATACGCCACTACGTGCGCGAGACAGCGCTCGAACACGCTCCCGATCTCGAAACAGGAGATGGAACGGTGTGGCTCAAGTGCGAACACCAACAGGTGACCGGGTCCTTCAAGGTGCGCGGTGCATTGAACTGCGTTGCACAGTTGAGCGATGAAGAGCGTGCGCGAGGAGTCATTGCGTGTTCTGCCGGTAATCACGGTCTCGGAGTTGCATATGCAGCGCATGTGTATGGGATGAACGCTACCATATTTCTTCCGGAGAGCGTCGATGCATCACGGAGGCGAGAACTCGAGCGCTTTCCAGTAGAGCTTCGCCTTGTAGGGCGCGAGTACGGTGAAACCGAGCGCGCTGCGCTCGCATGTGCAGAAGAGAGTGGGCGACCTTTTATCTCTCCATACAACAATCCAAATGTCGTAGCCGGACAGGGAACTGTTGCCGTAGAGCTACTCAGGCAGCTCCCCGAGGTCGAGCAGCTCTTCATCGCAGTAGGAGGGGGTGGATTGTTATCTGGTGTGGCTTCGTATGCCAAAGCGCTCAAGCCCGATATAAAAATCGTTGCGGTCTCTCCTTCGAACTCGGCGGCTATGTTCGATGAGCTATCAGGAACGCCGGATGAATATCGCACGTTTCTTCCGACCTTATCGGACAGCACCGCTGGGCCGATAGAGGGTGGTTCGATTACCATCGATCTCTGTCGCGCCCTGATTGATCATTGGATCCTCGTCGAGGAGGAAGAAATAGTGGGAGCGATGCGGTATCTCTTTTTCGAACACCGCTTGGTAGTTGAGGGGGCAGGGGCGCTTGCAGTAGCTGCGTATCTCAAGGAGCAGCAGCGTTTTGGGGATCTCCACACAGCTTTGATAGTCTGTGGTGGAACGATAGATATGCAACGCTTTCACGGGTTGGTCCGGCCGGTGCGATGAGAGAGCTGAAGCACGGTAGTCTACTCAAAGAAGCTCGCGCGCGATGATCATACGCTGAACCTGGTTTGCTCCTTCAACTATCTGGAGCATCTTGGCCTCGCGCATCAGTCGTTCGACCGAGTACTCTTTGATATATCCGGCGCCGCCCAGGAGTTGCACTGCATCGGTCGTAATCGACATGGCTGCGTCCGTCGCAAAACACTTTGCCAACGAGGACGAGAGCTTCGTATTGAGCGCTGAGGTTCCAAGCCTGTGAGCATCGAGCTCACGCGCTGCATCGCTGGTCAAAAGCTTTGCTGCGCGCAGTTTCGCGTACATATCGGCTACCATGAACTGAAGTCCCTGAAATTCCGCTAGGGCGTGTCCGAACTGGCGTCTCTCCTTGAGATGTTTTACGGCGATATCGATAGCCGTCGCCGCTATTCCATTTGCACATGCGGCGATGTTGACGCGACCACCGGCAAGTCCTGAGAGGGCGACTTTGAACCCTTCGTGAAGCGACCCGAGGAGTGCAGATGCGGGCACGCGGGCATCTTCGAAGAAGAGCGATGCAATAGGAGAAAGTTCACACCCCATCTTCTTCTCCGGTTTGCCGATCGAGAGCCCCGATGTGTCGGCAGGCACCAGGAACGCAGAGATCTCGCTGCCGGTATCCTTCGGAGTTCTAGCAAAGACAAGGTATAGATCTGCGAACCCGGCGCTGGTGATGTAACACTTGTTCCCGCGAAGAACGAAATCGCCCCCGTCGGGTTTGGCCTCAGTCGATAGTGCAGCAGCATCAGAGCCGGCGTGTGGCTCGGTCAGTGCAAAGGCAGCGAGAGATTCCCCGGAAACGAGCTTGGGAAGAACGGAGCTCTTCTGAGTATCACTTCCGAATCGCGAAATGAGTCCGGCGACCATCGTGTGGACCGAAATGAATATGGCAGGTCCAAGATCGTGCTTCGACATAGTCTCAAAGACCGCCGCGCAGGTAGTCGCGGATGCCGCGATGCCCCCGTACTGTTCCGGAATTGCGAGCCCACCAAGACCTGCCTCGCACAGCGAACGGAAGAGCTCTCGAGGAACGGTGTTGTAATACGATTCGTCTTGGTAACGTGGAATGACTGATGCACTGACACGTTCAACCGTTTCCAGGACAAGCGGGTCGGCTTCGAGTTCGTTTATGTGGTCTTCCATCTCTTTAGGATACTCCACTTCTCGGGCGGGAAAAACCGGCTTCAACGAGGTGGATTACGCAGGTGAAACGCCGGGCTGCGGTTCAACCAGCCATGAGCGCCATGAATTCAGCGGTAGAGTGGGTCAAAACGTCCGCGGTCCGGCAGTCAGCTTGTTCGGCTCCCCAGGAAGCACTACCGGAATCCGAGTGTCTGTTCCTCCGGAGAGTTCGATTCGCACGGTTTCGCTAGCATGGCTCAAGGCCTCGGCTTGACGTAGGAATGTTGCTGAGAGGTCCTCGAAGGTGTCGAGGTATTCAGTTTCTTCGTCGACCGAGCGCTCACTCATTGGGAGCGACCCACCGAGGGGGTTGATGAAGGGGTTGAAGCCCTGAGGTTTTCTGAGCTGCTCGCGCCGCTTGGTGATGAGTGCGGGAACATCGATCCAAAACGTGTAGTCCCGATGATCGTCCAAGCTCTTTCCGTTGCGCCATAAAAAGATGTTGCGCTCCGTCTCGGCCAAGAACCACAACGGGATCGAGTTGTGCCCTCGTAACCCCATAAGGTCGCGTTTGGTCAGTTCGCTTTCCACCGACTTCAAAACACCTAAAAGCACGGAGCCTTCAGGCAGTGCTTGTACATTGCTATGCAACTCCTGCGTAGCGTTCCGGGAATGATCGAGGGCTGAAATATACAAGACCATTGATCTCCTTGCACAAATTACCACTACTTGGTGCTCGCGGTGCTCGGGAGAGGACCCCGTGCAAGAGCCTTGCCAGTTCGGAACAATTGCAATGTATCAATTGTGCTCTTGATTGAACTTGCCCCCGGTATCGACTACATTCGAGAGCTGAAATGGGGCATAATTTGCTTCGCCTGAGCACCACCGATTAGTGGTTGTACGATGTTCTGCTATGGCCACACGTCCTGATTCCGAAAAGAAGCGAAGTCTCCGCATCTGTCACATGGCGGACGTTCATTTGGGGTACCGGCGCTACAACAAGCTCACCAAACATGGGATAAACCAGCGAGAGGCGGACGTAAATCTTGCCTTTCAGGAAGCTATCGGCAGAATCATCTCCTTAAAGCCGGATGCTACCATCATTGCTGGAGACCTGTTTCATGCGGTGCGCCCCTCGAACGCCAATGTGACCTTCTGCTTTAGACAGTTGAGGCGGTTGGCGCGGGAAACGGGAGCGCCCGTGATAGTGATTGCAGGTAATCACGAGACTCCCAAGCGCACGGATACCGGTTCTGTGCTTCAGCTCTTTTCCGAGATTGAGGGGGTGTTCGTAGCAGAGTCGGGGTTCGAGGTTTTTCCCTTCAAGGATCGCGACCTGGCGATAACGTGCCTGCCACATGCGGCGCTATTGGAACGCGAGAAGCTCTCGCTACGAGCTGATGACCGATTTACGTACAATGTGCTCGTGGTTCATGCGCAGGTTAACGAGCGCTGGATCAGTGATTTCGGCGGTGTCGAACTGGAACTCAAGGCGCTTGCTCCTCACGAATGGGATTACATCGCCTTGGGTCATGTGCATCTGCAGCGAGTCGTAGGGTTGAATGCGGCTTATTCAGGCGCTATCGAGCACACCTCTGCTAATATTTGGAGCGAAGCCTCTGAGTTGAAGGGGTTTCTCGAGGTGGCGCTTCCTTCAGGCAAACGCACCTTCCATCCACTCACATCCCCGCGTGAAATAGTGGTATTGGAGCCGATAGACGCTGCACCACTCGAACCGCAAGAGCTCACTAAGCTCATCACCGAACGAACCGAGGGGATCGCTGGAGGGATAGAAGGAAAGATAGTGAGGCTCGAGATTAAAGGTATTTCCCGTGAGTCTTACCGAAATCTCGACCATCGCGAGCTGCGGGCGCTGCGAGCAAAAGCACTCAACTTGACCCTCGATATCTCCTTTGCTGCTGTTTCTCTTAGCTCTGCCGCACTTGGTGCTCCTGGGCGTGGTTTGCTCAGAGACGAGCTTATCGAATTCAGCAAGGGAGGAGAGGTGCCTGGTATCTCGCACGAGGAGATCGCGCGGACTCTTGGAACGTATCTGTCAAAAGTAGAGGCAAAGTATGAAGCTTCGTAGCCTCTCGATGCAGCTTTTCCGGCAGCACGTGTCGAGCGAGGTTGTGTTTCCCGATGGCTTGGTAGGTGTAGTAGGTTCGAACGGGTCGGGCAAAACAACCATCGTCGAAGCGATAGGATTCGCGCTCTTCGGTTCACGTGCGTTGCGCGGCAAGGTAGAGGACGTGCGCACGAGAACTGCGCCGACACGGACGGGCCGCGGTAAGCGAGACCATGACCTCAAAGTCTCCCTTTCCCTCGAACACGACGGGATTATCTTTCGTATCGAGCGCACTCTGTCAGAGGCATCTCTCTTCGTAGGAGGTGAGTCTACACCGGTTGCCGCTGGCAATCGCGATGTTTCCACCCGTATAAGTTCGATCGTCGGCATGTCGTACGAAGAGTTCGTGTCGACCTACTGTACCGAGCAGAAGGGGCTCGAATTCCTGAGTGGTAAAAAGGGCGCGACCGAGCGTGAGAAGTTCATCGTCAGGATGATGGGCTACGATCGGCTCGAGGAGGTACAGGATCTCCTCAGGACAGATCGCAAGGAGAAGCGCGCCGTCTTGCAAGGCTTCGAAGCCAGTATCGGCACACGCGAAGAGCTCGAGCAGCGCTTACAAGGAGAGGAAGCGGAACTCATAGTAATTCGAGAAAAACACGGGGAAGTTGCACGTTCTCTTCAAAAGGCAGAAGACGATTTTCGTGCTCTACGTGAAAAGATGCTTAAATTGGAGGACCTTCGCGCACGCTTTTTGAAAGAGAATGAGGGGGTGCAAACGTACAAGGTGCGTCACGAGGAGCGTGTCAAACGTCTCGCGGTGCTCTCTGATACGTATGCATTGACGAAAGAGGATCTTGCTCGGGCGCTCAAGCCTTTGGCAGGGGAACACGATCTGAACGAGGCCTTAAACGGACTGCGAAAGCGCCTCTCCACCGAGAAGAACACGCGAGAGATCTTAGGTGGTAAAATACGGGAAGCCGAGCTGGCGTGGCGAGGGGAGGTCTCGAAGATGACCGCTCAACGCGATGCCTTGAGGCAGCAGCTGACGCAGCTTCAGAGTAAGGCAACCAAGTTCGAGAAATTGTCGACTGGGGGAGAGTGTCCGACCTGTGGGCAGGAGCTTGGGGACTCGTTCGAGCAGGTATTGAAGCACTTTGCGGACGAGAAGAAGAAGCTCAATGCCAAGGTGCGAGAGGCTGAGGCTTCTATCGCAGAGGCTGAAAAGCCGCCAACGGAGATTGCGGCTCTGCAAACGGAGCGCGCAAGCGTAGAGGATCGCCTCGCACATCTGGAATCGAAGATGATAGAGCTCAGCACCTGTGAGCAACTACAGTCCAAGCTGCTCTCGCTGAAGGATGAGCGAAAAGTTCTGGAAGCAGACATTAAGATAGCAGAAGACAACATGCTTCGAGCCCAGGAGCGCATGTCGGAGCTGCGTTTCGCCGAGGACGAGTATCTACGCGAGAAAGGCGCTCACGACGCGGCACAGCGAGTGCTCGAAGTAGTTCGCCTTCAACGTGTTCGCCTCGAAGGGGAGGTCAACACGAAGGAGGCCATGGTCGAACGGAGTAAGATCGACCTTCTCAAATTCGACGAACGCAGGGCCGAGGTCGACAAGCTACGGCGCGAGGTGCGGGTATTCGACGAGTGCGACAGAATACTCACTGATTTTCGCAAGTTCGTGAACTCGACGATCCGTCCCCGAATGGCAGAGTTAGCAAGCGAGTATCTTGCTGATCTGACCGATGGTCGGTACTCGGCTGTTGAGCTCGATGACGATTTCACTCCGACCGTTGTGGAGGATGGAGAGCCGAAGCGTGTCATAAGCGGCGGCGAAGAGGATATCTTGAACCTATGCATGCGTATTTCGCTGTCACACATGTTGGCCGAGCGAGCAGGCCAGCATTTCTCACTGCTCATGCTGGATGAGGTGTTTGGTTCACTCGACGAGGGCCGAAGAGGTAATGTGCTCTCGCTGCTCGAGAAGTTGCGTAACCGCTTCGAGCAGATCTTGATAATCACCCACCTTGATGACGTCAAAGATGGTGTACAGCACCTAATTCAGGTGGATTACGACGAGCGAACAGGGAGTGCCGTGGTGCGCTCTTCTGATGAGGAATTGACGGTTGAGGCGTTGGCATACAACGTGTAACGAGAAAATCGGACTTTTCGCCGCCTGTTACGATCCACATAAAGCTAGCGCGGCCTGAATATCCAATGGCGTGAGGTTAGACAGGTCTGACCGGTAGTCGATGACGGGGTGCATGATCGCTGGTTGCTGCTCGGTGTGAGGTAATCCGAGGGCGTGTCCCATCTCGTGTAGTAACAGGACATGAAATGTTTCCGGATTAAAGAATGTGTACAGGTTTATCTCGTTGACCAAGAGCCCTCGGCGATGCTCTCCCGCAGGCACAGGATGCGACGATGAATACGACGAGAGTCGCTCGCGAAGCGATCGAATGCGAGCTTTGAAGGATTCTCTTTCCGACTCGCGCTGATCAGAGAGGTCCTTTTTTAGGTGTTCTCGCGCACCTACAAGTTGCTGCTCGGTCTCTTTAAGCACATTGCCCATCTCACCTATCCGTTGTCGCTCGACTTGTAGTGCTTCATAATCCTCCGGACTCACTAGGAGTGAATTCGATAGTGCGCCGACCATCTCACTAAGTTTGTTGTGCTCCGCCACTTTTTTGTTCAATTCGGCAAACGCAGCTTTAAGTCGCGTAGCCTCCATACCTAACACCTCCAGGCGCGCCTTATGGTCCTCCTGTAGGGCCAGGATCTCTCTTTCCTCCTGAGCAAGTTGATTGATTACGTCTTGCCGGCCATCAAAGAGGAGATTGACGGTAACATCGCCGTCATTACGAACAACGAAGAGGTGCCTGCCCGTTTCCCTGTTCCATTCATGGGCTGCCTTCTCCAAGGCCGTAGTAAGCAGCGTGGCGTCGATGCTGAACTGCTCGTCTATCTGGCCGACCTTGAGGGATATCGGCAGTGCGCATCGTTTAGTAGTTGAGAGAGGGGAGGTGATGTGGGGGATAGTATGTTTCGTGCTGGAAACCGCTGATGGGGCCCCCTCGATCGTATTCCTTGGAGTTTCTGATGAAGTTTGCGTCTCTGGTGATTGGATGCTTTGACCGAGTGAAATAGCTAGCGCGACGATAATGCTAGCGAACACGATGATGCTAGCGAAGGCGAGAAGCTTTCGTTGGCGCATGGCAGATCTGAACATTCGGCTCGCCTTTTCGGGATGGGTTTTGCTAGCTTACCATCATTCATGACAACCCTAAAAGGGCACTGAGTGTTGTCAGTCGAGAAGGACCGTGCCCGGAGCTCGCAAGCCGTAGGCGATTATCTCCAATAACTCGAGCCTCTTTCTGAGATATCGGAGTCGGTGTTCAATCTCGTCGGCGTCGGCCTCGGGTTTACGGAGCGTATCCAAGATCTCAGTCCGTACGCGAGCAGTGACGGCAGTATCGTCCGGCATCTGTACCGTAAGGCGCGGGGGGTTTTCGGTACATGCATGAGCACGTTCTAGGAGAGTCGCTAGGTTTCGACCTACCTCAGTAGCTTCTGTTGTATCGACACCGGTGAGGTCGACGACCGCTGTCTTGCTAAGGCATGCATCTGCTCCGACGCGAGGGTCTATACGCAGGACGATCATTGGAGCTTTCGATTCCGCGGTTAATCCATACGAAGGTTTCGTAGGATCCGTTCCGGCTCTCGCTACTATCTCGTTGTAGCGCAGAATAGCCTCGGATATCGACTTAGGCAGAGTAAACGCAAAGTCAAACACCTCTGGGGGGCACGTCGGTGTAAAACGTAGCTGGACCTCGGTGCACTGAGCGCGCTGCAGGCGGTCGAGAGCCTCTCCAATCTCTGCAATCGATGACACCTCGATAGCCTCTTTGGGGGTCTGCGGTAGTCTGTGCGACGCAAGCTCTTGGGCTAGCTCGCTGCTGTCACTATCAGTGACCTCCCATACCTGTCCCGCTTTCTGAGTTGTGGTTGTGCCGCTCATCTACGGACTCCTTCTGCGCCCGCAGCATTCGCGCATGCCCACACAGAGGCCGCGCATGACCACACAGAGGCACTGCGCAGCTATAACAGTCTGCGCAGCTATCACGAGACCTCATATGTCCAGCCGCCCAGTCTGATAGGAGCAGCCGATCCCCTCGTTTGCCCCAAGCGCTTGAGGAGCTCCAGACAGGCGTCAGCTCCATCTGTCTGTACGGCGAGAGGATCGAGGATCGTGCTGAGGAGCGCCTCCTCCGGTTTGGTTATCTTCTGGCCCGCTGCGTCTAAAAATGCGTACCGCTCAAGTGGATCGGCTTTTGTTTTTTCTACGACTAGTGTGAGCAATATTCCCGCCCCCATATCCAAGGTGTACGTAGCGGTATCGTTAGATGCGGCGATCTCTTTTTTTACGTTGAACTGACCGAGCACCCGTTCAAGTTCAGCTTCGTACGTATCGAAGAGATCGGGCGTGTCGTCAGCGAGGTTGAGAGCGTGTAGGTGATCACGCAAGGCCTGGGGTGTTCGAACGGTTTCATCGAGATTTCTCCCTCCAGGACCCGTTACACGAACGGTATCCTTGTAATCGCCTTTGGTCGCTACTCGGACCTCGGCCTCCCAGGAGAGTCCTTGCATGTCCTTACCGGAGATCTCGATCACCTCCTCTGGTCGGGCCGGGTCGCTTCGATCGGAGAAGCGTCGGGTGGTAGTCACACCTGGTGTTTCTCTCAATAGATCTACGAGTTGAGAGGGCGCGATCTCAGCTTTCTGGATACGGTCGATAACATCGGCCGGCTGTGCAACGCGGGAGATCCGCATCAGGAGCAATCGGTAAACATGTCCACGATCGCCTACTGCTGCAATTAATGACTCGTCCCACATGACTCCCTTAAGCTGTGTTTGAGCTTGCTTGAGCAGCGCATCGATGTGCTTTTTACGCTCTTCCTGGAGCTCGGCTGTCGTCACTGGGCGGGGATCTCCCGGCTTAACCGTGGTGCATGCAATCGCTTCGCGCAGGGTGTCGAGAATCTCGATCCTTACAGATGTCTTGGGGCCTAAGTGCATCAGACTAGCGCCGCGCAAGGAGCATTCCTTGTCGAATGTGACCGCTCCCTGCATGCCGTCTCCGCCACGATAGGCGAATGTTGCATCGTCGAGGTTGCAACTACGGAATGTGGTCCACAGGGTTTCGTCCGTACACTTCCTGGCATCGTACGATTCGGAAAAGGGATCTGAGCCTGTAGCAGGGCAGAATTTAGTCCCTGACCAACGGGTTCCCGAAAAATCACAGTTCTCAAAGATTCCGCGCCCAGCTATGACGGAGCCGGCGAAGTTGGCCTTGCGAGCGCTGACACCCTCCCAATGGGGATCGGCGAGGTTTAATCCAATTAGGCTGTGACCCCTCCTGCTATTGGGGGCAGTCCAGACGACATTCTTAAGAGTTTCGTGTCCGAACCCCGATGCATTGAGGATTCTGTGCGCCTCCGATGAGGGGTTAAGCTCGCTACCCTGCTCTTGGCCAGCGAATAATCCATTGAAAACGTGAGACGCGTTGCCCAAAGCGAGGTCGGCAAGCGCCGCTTCTTCGTTATTTGGGGTAGCAACGCGTTGTGTTGCATAGGAGTGCATCAATTCGTAGAAGGAGTCGACTGCCTTGGATTCGGCTTCTGTAGCAGAAGATGCCGTGAAAGGATTATCGAAGGTCACGCTGTATTCGGCTAATTTGCCACTAGAAGGGGCGTGGCTCATTGAAACTTTCACGAGATAGCGCGAGGCGTCGGTAGGGTCTTGCGTCGCTTCGAACTTTAAGTCGGTAACTTGCTTCTGAGTCCCACCGACCGAAGCGGTTTTGTCGAGCCCCAGCTCCTGCTTTAGTGCGGCGATTTTTTGTTCCGTCGATAGCGCGGTCGCTGGGTGGTTGAATGCCAACATACTAGTTGAGTCCTTGAATGTCGCGGCTATAAGCCGACACTGTTTACACGAATGTATCCATCACATCGGGAGGCGGAAAGTTCGCCGAAACCTTGTCTGAATAAACCGAGGGAGATCGTTCTCTGCATCTGCTCAGAACACTCGATCTCAAATCCGATAGGGAGCGCAGGTTTTCTCCCGAGCCCTCCTTTCCATTATGGCAGCTTGGTTGGTGTAAGATACTTATACAAACAGCTTCCAGAAATCGGACTCAACTGCGGCAGATGATACAATCGGTATCAAGCAGTTACAGAGATCGATTTTAAAGCACGAGATCTTAAGGTACACGAACGGATCGTATTGGGCATTCCCGTCGCAAGGAAGGGGCCAGGGAAATGGGGATCTCGCACGGGTAAAGCATCTCGAATCGGAAGCAACTTCTGAGTTCTGTCGCCGATACGTTGTTTATAGCGTTGTCCAAAAGTCCGTAGCGAGATCACGACTTTTGGAGAACGCTATCGATTCGCGGATGCGAATCAAAACAATAATCTATAGTGATGTTGAGCAAAAGCCTTGCCAGTTTTACTGGCACGGACTTTTGTACATCGCTATATTTGCCAGTGGAGCGAGAAATGAGAGCAGAGACGAAATCAGTTATGAAGTGCGGAAGTGCGGTTGAATTGTGTGTAGATGCGCATGCGATACCAGCAGGGTGCTACACGTATGCGGGTAAAGAGGGCGACTATCTGCTCTTTTCGATAGGGCACGATGTGCTGTTCGGAGTTGCAGAGGTGCATTGGAAGCCGTTTCTGCGTATTGTATCGGGTACATCTCGCAGACGCACATCTACAGAGGAGTTTCTCCTCAACTATCGCGAGCGCGTCGAGTCCTTGCAGCCAGCGCCGTTTGATCCGGACACATTCACCTTCTGCGCGCTGAGTCCTCGTGCACGTCTCGCATATCGCAAATCTCGACGACGGCAGGGGTGTCAGGAGCTGGCTGCGTAGATTGCTGAGCAGGTAGGGAAGCGAGGCGAAACTCAACCTCCGCGTTTCGCAGTAGGGAGGGTTGTCTTTCGCTTTGTCAGCCTCTGGTCGCTATTCTGGGTCACGCTGCCACGTTGTTCTCCCGTGATTTTGCTGGCGTTGCCGCGACGAGTAGGTTGTGCCACGCTTACCTACATTTCGTACTAGGCTGAGGCGCACTATCAATTGCAGGAGGGGCTATGACAGGTGGCGGAGATACAATATTCGGTAAGATCATACGACGCGAGATTCCGGCACAGATCGTGTACGAGACTGACAATGTGCTTGCCTTCCGCGATATCAACCCGCAAGCGCCGGTACACATCCTTGTTATTCCTAAGAAGCCGATCCCGAGTGTCGCAGCGTTGTCGCCTGAAGACAGTGCTCTGATGGGAGAGGTGTTGCTCGCTGCTGCTGAGATCGCGAATCGAGAGGGATTGGCAGAAGGGGGCTATCGAGTAGTCACTAATATCGGGCATGACGGCGGTCAGACGGTTCCTCACCTGCATTTCCATCTCTTGGGCGGACGCCCTATGCTGTGGCCTCCCGGGTAGGTAACTAAGCTCTCGAAGGTACTGCTCTTTTGTTGCTAGCGGGGCACATAAAGTGGTGGCAGCTTCGCCGGAACGGGGCTATCCTATTTAGGGAAGCAAGACGAAACTTACGTGAGAGGTTCGGCCTCGTTTCCTCAAGAGCGCTGAAACGGTCAGGTGCAACGAGATGGTCGCTATTATGGAAGAGAAAAATGTTCAGGTGAGGCGCGATGGAGAGATCGCGACGATCGTCATTCATCGCCCGGAAAGTTTGAATGCACTGAACCCAGATGTGCTTCAGGGGCTCGTGCTGGAGCTGACAGCCTTGTCGAGAGACGAGGCGCTACGAGCGGTGATCATTACAGGTAGTGGCCCGAAAGCTTTTGTGGCAGGTGCCGATATCAGCTCTATGTCTCAGCTGGGCCCTCGTGCGCTGGCGGATTATGTCGAGCTAGGACAGCGTACGATGCGCCTGATAGAGAGCTTTGCGGTACCGATCATTGCGGCGGTAAACGGCTTCGCGCTCGGAGGCGGCCTTGAGCTCGCGCTGGCGTGTGACCTCATCATCTGCGCCGAGGGAGCCAAGCTTGGTCAACCTGAGGTGAATCTCGGCATTATCCCTGGATTCGGAGGTACGCAACGCTTGATTCAGCGGTGTGGAATAGGGGCAGCGCGAAGATTGTGCTACACCGGCGAGCTCGTCTCCGCCGAGGAGGCACGCACGTTGGGGCTCGTAGATAAGGTCGTGTCCGACGAGTGTTTGATGCAGGAGGCCAAGAGCTGGGCGGCCACAATCTCTTCCAAGGCTCCTCTTGCTGTGAGGGGCGCAAAGCAAGTTATCAATAGGGCACACGAGTCTCTTCTCCTGTCTGGATTGAGGCTAGAAGTAGAAGAGTTTCTCAGACTGTTCGAGAGTGCCGATCGAGCTGAAGGAATGGAGGCGTTCCTGCAGAAGAGAAAACCGGTTTTCAAAGGGCGTTAAGGTAGGGTTATATGGTGTGGCGGGACAGTTTCGCGTTTGATCTCTCTGAGGAAGAAGTCTTTGCTTGCGATACGGCGAGCGCCTTCGCTCAAAAGGAAGTCGCTCCGCTCGCAGCGAAGATCGACCGTGAGCACTACTTCCCACGTGAGCTTCTTCCCAAGATGGGAGATCTCGGTTTAATGGGTGCTATTGTGCCCCTTGAGTTTGGAGGAGCGGGGCTTTCTACGGTCGCTTACGCGCTCATCATAGAGGAGCTCTCCGCGGCGTGTGCCTCTACCGGAATTATCGTCAGTGCTCATACCTCATTGTGTGTGTTTCCGATCCTCGAGTACGGAACGCAGGAGCAAAAAGAGTACTTCCTTCCTCGTCTTGCTTCGGGAAAGGCCCTGGGATGTTTCGCCCTTTCGGAGCCTGGAACGGGAAGTGATGCGGCGGCAATCGCTACGACGTACCGCCGTGACGGCGAGGATTTCATCCTTACTGGAACGAAGAACTGGATTACGAATGGTCCAGAGGCCGATGTCTGTGTCGTGTTCGCATCGTCCGATCCGCAGAAAGGTAACAAAGGTATATCTGCCTTCGTGCACGATATGAATCTACCGGGGATCTCGCGCGGAAAGCACGAAGACAAGATGGGTATCCGTGGTTCTCCGACCTCTAGCATTATGTACGACGAGGTGCGATTGCCGAAGAGCGCGCTGTTGTATCAGGAGAATCGAGGTTTCCCCGTGGCGATGACGACACTCAACGGCGGTAGGATCGGTGTCGCGGCGCAGGCGGTCGGGATAGCTCGTTCGGCATTCGACGACAGCTTCAAGTACTCCCAAGAGAGGCGCGCATTCGGCAAGATGGTGTGTGAGCATCAATCGATACAGAACTACTTTGCCGATATGGTCTGCCATATCGACAGCGCACGTTATCTCACCCTCGATGCGGCCAAGCGTAAGGACCAAGGTAAGCAGTTCCTGCGAAATGCGGCGATGGCGAAGCTGTTTGCCTCCGAGACAGCGATGATGTGCGCGGTGAAGGGTATTCAGATTCACGGAGGCTACGGTTACGTGACTGACTATCCGGCGGAGCGACATCTGCGAGATGCGAAGATAACGGAGATCTACGAAGGCACCAGCGAAATTCAAAGAATTCTCATAGCCACCCAGCTTTTGAAGGAGTAGCGTTGCTTTATGACCAAGAGGCCGCAGTTTTCCAAAAGCAGATCGTATTCCGAGTGGCGCAAGCAGGTGTATGCGTCGCAGAAGGAGCGTAAAGAGAAGTTTGCCTCTATCAGTTTCAGGGAGCAGCCGGAGCTCGTAACCCCTGAAAACGGAGGGGCGGTGAATTACGGGGAATCGCTCGGCAATCCCGGAGAATTCCCCTTTACGCGCGGTATACAGCCTACGATGTATCGTGGGCGCATGTGGACCATGCGGCAGTTCGCTGGATTCGGTAGCCCGGAAGACACAAATCGTCGCTTCAAGTATTTGCTCGGTCAGGGTCAAACAGGCCTCTCGACGGCGTTCGATATGCCGTGTCTCATGGGCTACGATCCAGATCACGCCCGCTCTGTGGGAGAGGTGGGGCGTGAGGGGGTAAGCGTTCCGACTGTGGATGACATGGATCGCCTCTTCGATGGTATCGCCCTCGATGAGGTCACCACATCGATGACTATCAATTGTACTGCCACGGTCGCGTTTGCCTTCTACTTTGCACTCGCCAAGCGACGTGGCATTCCGTTCGACAAGATAGGCGGTACGATACAGAACGACATGCTCAAGGAGTTTATCGCGCAGAAAGAGTGGATCTCGCCGCCGTCGCCCTCGGTCAAGCTCGTCTGCGATGTGATAGAGTTTTGTGCAGGTTCCGCGCCTAAGTTCAATCCGGTGAGTATCAGTGGCTATCATATCCGTGAGGCGGGCTCGACGGCAGTTCAGGAGCTCGCGTTTACGCTTGCAGACGGTTTGGCGTACGTAGATCACTGCTTGGGGCGCGGTATGGAGCTTGATTCGTTTGCTCCGCGATTGTCGTTCTTTTTTGACGTACATAATGACTTCTTCGAGGAGATCGCCAAGTTTCGTGCGGCTCGGCGGATCTGGGCGCGCTTGATGCGCGAGAGGTACGGAGCAACGACAGAGGCGTCGTGTAAATTGAGGACGCACGCACAGACAGCAGGAGTGAGTCTGACTGCTCAGCAGCCCGTGAACAATGTGGCCAGAGTCGCTCTTCAGGCGTTGGCAGCAGTGCTTGGAGGTGTTCAGTCTCTGCACACAAACAGTATGGATGAGACGCTCTCTCTTCCTACTGAAGAGGCGGTGCGAGTAGCCTTGAGGACCCAACAGATCATCGCCGAAGAGAGTGGGGTCACCAATGTCATAGATCCGTTGGGCGGGTCGTATTACATCGAGCGGCTCACAGACGAGATCGAAGCCGAAACGTACGAGTACATAAAGCAGATTGATGCGCTGGGGGGGATGCTCAAGGCGGTAGAGTTGGGCTTCCCGCAGAAGGAGATCTCTGAGTCCGCATATCAATTCCAACTGCAAGCAGATGACCGTAAACAGGTTATCGTAGGGGTCAATGCGTATGTCGAGGGAGGGGAACAAGAGATACCTACCCTCAAGATCGACCATGCCGCCGAACACCAACAGATTGAAAGGATTAGAGAATTCAAGTCTCGGCGCGACCAAAATGCTTGGCGAAAAGCGCTCGACGAGGTAGAACGAACGTGTATTGAGAATCGCAACGTTGTGCCGATATTAATTGATGCGGTCTCTGTCGGGGTTACCCTGGGGGAGATCTCAGACGTGTACCGGAAAGTATTCGGGATATACACGGACCCAGGAATGTTATGACGCAGAGCGAGTCGCCAGCACGACCCATTAGGATTCTGATCGCCAAGGCAGGTCTCGATGGCCATGATCGTGGGGCCAAAGTTATCGCTCGGGCTCTGCGAGATGCGGGGATGGAGGTCATCTACACTGGATTGCATCAAACCACTGACCATATCGTCAGGGCTGCGATTCAGGAGGATGTCGATTGCATCGGGCTCAGTATTTTGTCCGGTGCGCACATGACCCTCTTCCCAGAGCTTCTGCAGAAGCTCGAGAAGGAGAATGCCTCGGATATCGTCGTCTTCGGCGGTGGAATCATCCCCAAGGATGACATCGAAGAGCTGAAGAAACTCGGTGTCAAAGAGATATTCGTACCCGGTACGCATACGCAGCACGTCATATCCTGGATCCGCTCGAATATTTCCGCTGAGTGACAGCCTATTCCGGCTGATTGACAAGGGTATCGTGACAGATACACAGACAGCGAAAGGAAAGCGATCGTTGACGTCGCTGTGGCGAGATGCTCTTACGGAGGCAAGTACCTTCGTTGTGCATCAGGCGCCCTCACTCGATCCGAATCGAACTGTTAGCCATACGGTAAGTTCAGCGCTTCGTACGGCTATGAAGATGGCGGTCTCGTTTCGAGCCGAGACAGGGCATCCCCCGGGCACACGAGTTGCCATCTTGAGCGATGGCTTCGGAGAGCTGTTCCCATTTTATCACGCCATGTGGTTGCTAGGGATGACGGTTGTAACGATCCCCAGCACACTGTCTGCTAAAACAATCGCGAAGCACCTCAATGACCTCGATGCCAAGGTTCTTGTGTATTCACCGGCGCAGATGGCGCGACTCGCGAAAATTATCCCGCACGTTTCTCACCTCTCTCATCGAGTAGTGTGTGGAGAGCTAAGGGCAAAAGAATCGGTGGCTGGGTCCGGAAGCCTCAGCTTTCAAGACCTTCTGCAAAACACCGAGCGCATCGGTAAATTGGAAGACTTCGAGCGTCCGCTGGAGGCAGCCGATCCTCCAGCCCTGATAGCTTTTAGTGAGGGAAAGTACGACGATTCGGTCGGTATCCGCTTCTCGATGCAGGCGTTGCTTGCAGCGGCGGAGAATCAATCCGGAGCGTATTTTCAGGGCTCTCATTCAGAGCGTCTCGTGTCGTTACTTTCGACCAAGCACATCGTTTCGATCGTTCACACGCTCTTGATCCCTCTCGTTGCCCGAATCTTGGCTTTTGATCTGACGCAGTATGATAGTGCGTCGCGCTCGTGGAACCTCTTGGATGAGCTCATTGACAATCAGGTAACAGCTGTCATTACAGATGAGCGGCGAATTCGGGAATTTTTTGCGTTAACCAAAACCAAACGTGTTTCTCTCCCCAAGGACTTTAGGCTTCTTCTGCTTCCGAGCAATCCTATAGAGGCGCGCAGTGTCGAACCTGTCAGAGATCTCGTCGTTCCGTGTTACGGAATGTCCGAGGCTGGGGGCCTCGTCAGCATTGGCATCAAGGGACAGGCTCATGATGGTAAATTCTCCTCTACGCAAAAAGAGCCGACCCTGACGGCAGGCTCGCCTCTGGGCGGAGTTCTCTTGCGTCTGTCAAACCGCACTTCTGAAGGTAGCGGAGGGGGGAACGTGGGCGAGATAGCCATACAATCGGAACAGATCATGTCCGGATATCATGCATCTGTGTCAGGGAGGGCACACGTGAGCCCCGAGGGCACGCTCTTCACGGGCGACAGAGGAGCGTGGTACTTCGACAATCGCGGACGTACGCATCTTGCTGTCCTGGGTCGAGAGAAGCTGTTCCTCCGTCGTAAAGGCCTCGAGATCAGTATAGGCGATCTCGAGGCAGCTATGTTGAAAGTAATAGGTGTCAAGGAAGTTAGAATTGTTTCGTTTCCGCATGAGATCTACGGCGAGGAGATCGCAGCCTTCGTGGTTGTGTTGGCCCAGCACAAGGGCTCGGTGACGCGTGAGAGCTTGTGGAAAAATCTTCTCGCGTCATTTGCATGGGAGGTCGTACCCAAGGTGTTCATGATCGCGGATGAAAAGCAGATTCAAACGATGCCTACGCGGGCGGTACTACTCGAGAAGCTCGCCGCTTTCTCGAAGATCGATTTTTCGAGAAGCCCTCAGCTGTGATAAAGGTCTAGTGGGCTTCTAAGAGCGCGTAACAAAAATATCCTCGTCGCGAGGCCACGCGAAAGGTCGAGGGGCAAGGATGCAGGCTCAAAAGGCGCGGAGACGTGCCCTCTGTGGCACGTTGAGCACATTTTGAGCCGAAG
>JBIIOE010000068.1:0-19389 GCA_044337105.1 Bdellovibrionota bacterium
CTCTGTGGCACGTTGAGCACATTTTGAGCCGAAGACGCAGCCCCGCGAGCTTGCAGCTGGCCGCAGCAGAGGAGATTTTTGTTGCGCGCTCTAAATACAGAACGGCTTTTATCCCACTGCTCATGCGGTCTGACCCTGTCGTACACACCTGTGCCATGGAATCAGTATGGTACTCTGGAAGAATGCGGCAAAACTCCTCCCTGCTACGGAGCGCGGAGTTCGAATCAACAGATTTTCTCGATCCACACCGGAAAACATTAGCGTCGTTCTGAATGGACCCTCATCGTAGCTACTATCAAGGATACGTTGTGACCGGCATCTACGGTTCGCATCGAGATCTGGACAAAGCTGTTCAACTCTTGAAATTGGATGGGTTCCCCGAAGAGGTAATTGCAACTCTTGGCCCGCCCGATGACGGAATACGGATAAACATGACCTACTCCAACGACACCAAAGCCCCGGAAGGGGGCTCGCTCGGTGGCGCGCTGGGGCTGCTCATAGGCGGCATCATCGGATACCTACAACTTCCATCACCCGAGCTTTGGGCCGCTGTATCGAGTGTTGGAGCGCTCGACCCTCTGATCTCATTGCTGGCAGGGGCAGGCGCCGGCGTTCTGATCGGCCTGATCTCGGGCGGCCTGCTCGGTATTACGACACCGGAGCATACCATTCACATAACGGACACACCCCACGGCTCCGGCTCATTTCTGCTCTCGGTACATTGCGAAGATGCGGATTGGTGCGACAGAGCGGAAGATATCTTCGAGCAAACAGGCGCAAAAGAAACGAGCACCACGACATCACGTGAATACCTCGACAAGGGCTCGCCACCATTTCCTACGCGGCTCGGCTGATCAGATACGAACCTAAGGCGTTGCATCTGGAATGAAATCCGCAATGGCTCATCGACGGATCTAGTGGTGCGCTAGCACCGCTGTTGAACAACTCACGCGACAGCGTGATTTTGCTTCTCCTCCCGAGAGGAAGTTGAGCTCGCACTTTCATCATCGATGAGCTCCTCACTCAAAACCGTAAGGATTCGTTCGATAGCCTCCTCCTCACGGAGATTATCGTCTAGGATCGCCGAAACCTCCTTCTCTCCGAGAGCCTCCGCAAGCGAGCGAGCGGTTTCATAGCTACTGATTTCGCAGAACCCGATCCTGCGCAGACCTGCCATCAGTGCAACATCGACTATGCCTGCTTCCCCCTGCTCCTCCGCCATATTCACGAGGTCTCGAATCAAACCTTCGATTCCTGACTGCGAAGACGGAGACACGCAGTGCGCAATAATACGTGCAGCAACATCAAGTCGCTCTATCTGACTCTCCGTTTCTGCAACGTAACACAACAACACATCTCGCAGCTCCGCACATGAAACCTCCGCGGCGATCCGGGGCAGAGTCTCCATTATTTGATGCTCTGCCGCATACAATCGCGACAGGGAAGACCTCAACAGTTCAGAGAGCGAATTATGAGCCATCTTCGTCATGCCCCCTTGAACGTCGCGTCGTTTCGAGAACCTGCGTCACCATCGCCCGACGTGGATTCCACCTGTTTCACCTTAGCGATGAATTGATCGAAGTCGAGGGGCTTCGCGAACACCATACACGGTTCGAGATCCTCCACCTGCTCTTTAATCTCCTGACTCTCGTATCCAGTCACGAAGAAGACGTGGATATCAGGATTGAGAGACTTGAGTCGGCGCGCGACATCCGCCGAGGTGACGCTACCTTCAATACTCCAGTCAGCTATGAGAATGTTTGGTACTTCACGCGGAGCATTTTCGAGGGCCATGTCCGAGCTCGAGAAGCAGCGCACATCGAACCCCTCCCCTTCGAGCAGCGCCGAAAGCGCCAGTGCGGAGAAGGTGTCATCTTCGAGAAGTAAAATACGAGTCATGATACATCCTACTACGGGAATCCACACTGCGTGACTTCTGACCCACAATACACAATCCCACCAGCGCCGCAACGCACTGACCATTCTTAGGCCTTATATAGCGTGCTCTCACCTGTTCCCTATCATACTCCCCCGCCGGATCAGGAGACGCACCAGCTCGCTTACCCGTTTCCCGATCCTACAATCGATACTACACTATCGAACATGATCTCGAAGACCTCTTTAGAGCCTGCGTCTATCCGACCTCCATCCACTTCCCATAAGTCGGAGCAAGGAGTTGCCCTCCTGCTCGTGATCTTCATGATCGTGCTCGCGTCCGCCCTGCTCGCCTCCCTGGCAGAGTCCACATATGTGACCATGCGGCTGAACAGTGCGGCCGAACGCCGAGTTCGCGCCGAATATGTCCTGAAATCCGCCGTGAACTTCGCGCAGGTCCTCATCAAAAATGACGTTACTCCATACGACGACCCTGTTCAGGACGCATGGATGGCCTTCAGCAACGAACAGGAGATACCTGGGCAACTATTGGGTTTGAACGAACCAAACGTGAGGATAACGCTACTGATATCATCCGAAGCTGGCCAACTACCAATGGGAAAGCTTCTCAGCGCAACGGGCACTCCCAATCAACAATACATCGAGATATTTGCGCGACTCTTCAAGACCCTAGGACTCGACCAACCCTCTAAGAATACGATCGGCAACTCCAGCTCCGGCGCTCAACCGCAACGGGTGTTCACAGCGGAAGAGCTTGTGGCAAACATCGTAGATTATCTCGACACCGATACACAGAACTTCCAAATGCCATCTCTTCCGGCAGCCTTTAAAGGAATGGAGGAGAGCTTGCCGCCGGACGCGGCTTTACGGAATCAAGGCTCGTTCGACTCTCTGGTCAGCGAGCTCGGCGCGGTACCAGGATTCACACCCGATAAAGTTCAGAAATTATTGCCCTTCGTTGCCAACACCAACCTCAGCAGCGTAAACGTCAACGCCGCACCAGTGGAGGTCATCATGGCGCTCTCTCCCCTGATGACTCAGCAGATCGCAGAGCAGATCGTGGCCTTTCGAAACCCCCAGAATGGCGGGCCATTTACGACCGACATGCGCAATCAACTCACCGCTCTTGCTGGTCCGAATGTAATCAACCCGATCGCCTCGATTCTCTCCCCACAGGGAAGCTATTTTGAGGTGATTGCGAAAGTGGACTACGGCACATCGACCTTCATGGCGAGTGCCGAACTGCAGAAGGGCCAGGGGGGCGGCCGCTTACCCACGCGCCGGAGCTTTCAGATGTATTAGGGCGCCCCTCTCAGCCGCCATCAGCCTATAAATATCTTGTAAAAACAACACATTACCCATCGTCAGCCACGAACCGCGAGCGCTCATCGACAGCCATTTCAACGGAGACAACACACTAGAATCTGCCGCGATTCCAGGACTTTGACATTATCACGCGAGCGCTATATGCTCCGACCGCTGTTATTTAAGAGAGAAGAGTTATGGCACGACGTTGTGAAATCTCCGGTGTAACCTACCAGAACGGAAATCGAGTTAGCCACGCTAACAATAAAACCCATCACAAGTTCGAGTCGAACCTCCAGACCAAGAGGCTCTTCGTAGCCGAGCTTGGTAGGACGGTGCGTGTCCGTGTTTCGACGCGTATGTTGCGCACTATCGACAAGTTGGGATTCCTCGGTGCGCTCAAGAAGTACAACCTGACGCTCAAGGATGTTGCGTAAGGGATTACGCAATCGTTCAGCGGTTTCGACTGGGAACGCTAGTCAATTAGTACAGCCGTAGTACAGCCGCTCAAAGCCCTCACCTCGTGAGGGCTTTTTTGTTTGGCTCGTCGTAGAATCGATTGAATTCCACGACGAGCCTTTTGCTTATCGAGCCCTCGGCTCTACAAGGATTGCCCGCTTCTTCAAAAGGCTGCCGAAATCCGCGCCTCTATGAAGAAGAACAACTCCTAATTACTACTCCTAGCTTGACCCCCTTCTGAACTCCCCTACGGGTAGACGTACTTGTGGATCCTTCGAACCAGGATACCCTTCGTTTGCTGAACAATATCCGAGAACTCCCTGTGGAGCATCTGCATCAGATTGCGATAGCCATCGATAGACGACACCTCCACGTTCAGCTCGTAATCCCAAGAACCGAGTGCCTTGATCATATAGACGATATTCGGCTGTCTACGACAGAAAGCGACGAACGCCTCTTCACGATCAACCGTGAGCTCATTGAGATAGATGAGCACATAGTAGTTGAAATA
Organism: Bdellovibrionota bacterium; assembly: GCA_044337105.1. Classification (GTDB taxonomy): domain Bacteria; phylum Bdellovibrionota_C; class UBA2361; order UBA2361; family OMII01; genus OMII01. Next base: position 4,172 of record JBIIOE010000068.1, read on the forward strand.
GCCGAGCATTTCGAAGTCCGGCACGTAGCTGTATCGAACGATTACCTTCTCTCGCTCCAACAATCGAATTCGATCAAGAACTGTATCGGGACTAACGGGTAGTTCGGCTGCGATATCCTTGGCCGAAGCACGAACATTTCGGGAGAGAGCTGCGATGATCTCTTGGTTAAGTGAGTCGAGCGGTAGTTGCTTCTTGGCGATCGAATAGGATCCCAGCGACGCCGGCCTTCTGCTTGTAGCGCCAGTAAGGTGGTCTCGCGTTAAAAACTCCATCCGAACATTGACCGACAGTGTCCACGCAAGAAGATACTTTGAATACTTACGACGCAGCTCGTCCATCAGGCTACTCTGCTCTGCTGGATTCGAAACACGAGGCGTAAATCCGATATCAAAAAGCTCATCTACGCGTACCACCCAACAGATCTTGGGATCGGCAGCAAGAGTTTCAATTATGTCGCGAACGTCCCCCTCTCGAACGTTGTGTAGTTTGAAGAAAACCTTGTAGTAGTAGTAACCGAGCCGTCCACCATCGATGACCGGAAGGAAATTCCTGATTATGCCGAGTTTGAGTAGTTTTTCGATTCGATACCGAATCGTCTCTGGTGGCATTGATAGCTTCTTTCCTAGCTCCGCATAGCTGAGTCGTGAATGCACATCGAGCTCACGTAGAATCCGTTTGTCTTTTTTGTCGAGCTTGTGTCCGTGCATGCAATCAGTACGCGCATTTTCATAAAGAGCGCGCATCCTTACGTTTTCAGGCGTTTGACTATTCATAATACCTTAATCATATAAAATTTGAAGTAATTACTACGGACAGGTACTCCGAGGTGACAACACATTACACGGAGGTGGATATGTCTTTGATATCGCTTTTCACCAGCCGAGATTCGAAGGATCTCGCGCGAAACAACAACTTGGCTCAAGCCCTCGATGGAGTGACGGCAGCTTCGCTACAGGCCGACGTCGAGCAGCTCGCATTTCCCCGCAACTATCGAGCTGAATACTTGAATAACCAGAATGCGGCGGGAATCATCACTCGAGAGTTCCAGGAGGCCGGATACAAGACACTCAGTGTCGGAAGGTACTACAATGTGGTGGCTTACAATCCTGACTCCGTGCACAAACCAGCGATACTTCTGGGTGCGCACTTCGATGGTGTGCCGAATTGCATAGCTGCAGACGACAATGCGTCAGCGGTCGCCGGAGTCCTGGCTGTCGCGCGGCAGCTCAGGCAAAGCCACCCTCATTTGAACGTTGTGTTTGCCGCATTCAACAGAGAAGAGGATGGGTATTACGGTAGTAAAGAGGTGGTGAAGTATTTCAATCAAAAAGGAATATTCCCAGTCAAAGAAGCGCACGTGCTGGAGATGATCGGCTACTCCTCTGACGCACAACAATCGCAGAAATTCCCCCGAGGAATTCAGCCGGACCAGAGCCACAGTGTGGGGAACTTCATCGCGCTGCTCTCAAACAGTGAGGCGGAGCCGCTGCTGGTCGACACCCTCTCCGTTGGTAATCAATACGTCCCCGGATTCAGAGGGCTGGGAATACAGCACGATCCCTCAAAGTTCAGAGATAAAGCTCCGGTCCAGGACCTATATCGGAGTGACCACCGCTCTTTCTGGCAGACCGGCGTGCCCGCGCTCCTGTGGACCGATACGGCGGAGTTTCGAACACCGCACTATCACCAGCAGACCGATACCCCAGACACTCTTGACTACTTTTTTATGGAGAGAGTGACCAAAGCTGTGCTAGGCACGATCATTCACAGAGCAGAGGTTCTGGGATTAGATTCGTGAGACGGTGACCGACGATAGCTGGTGACTCCGAAACTACGCGAAGCTTTTCGCGGGGGATCGGGAACCAGCTATCTTTTGGGAATCGAGGCACAACAATATGTCAGCCTAGTGCAAACTGCCCCTCTTTTGAGCATTGAGCTTTTCGGCCGCTAACCGTACAGCCTGAATTCCACCGAGGATCGCCTCTCCGCTATCCGCGCTATCCTTCACGACAGCCACTTTGAGCGCCGCTGCGTCTAGAACTCCCAATCTCTGGGTATTTGGTACAAATATCTCACTGCAGCTCTTGCATTGTACTACGACGATGATCCCCTCGTAGGTAACCTTGGTCAACTCAGTGGTGAAGTTCTGGTCATCAGAACCGACCGTGCCGCAACACGGACAGGTAATCGAATCCACGAATGTTTCTGCGAGGCCTTTGAGTCTAAACTTGAGCGCCATTCAGTCACGTATCCTTTTGAGAATCTAAGTATTTAATCAGCGTTACTTCTGCTCCCTTGCGCGCAAAGCGCACAACATCGACGGCACCGGACATCAGTGCTAAACCACGCCCCGAACACGACAGCTCGTCTGGAGAGCGTATGCCTCCTTGGAACTCTCCATCGTGCGGCAGGAAACCGCTCCCATCATCTTTCACAACTATCTCCAAAGTCCCGTCGTGCAACCAGGATACTACCCATACCTGGCGATCGGCGTAGAAGGGATTCTGGAGCCTCTCTCGTCGTACGGCTGTAAATTTGTCTACTCCGTCCGCTTGAAACTCCTCTTTCCATGCCGAAGACAGCTCGAGATTTCCATGCTCGAAGCCGTTCATCACCGCCTCTTGCACCGCCAGCTTGATCCGCAGCGCTGATGCCTCACTCAACATTCCGCACTCTCGCAGGCGAGTGAGAATCGGCAGCGAAATCCGCTCCGAATCCGCGAGCTGCCGACACGAGAAGCACAGCTCCGTACGTTCACTCGCGACATTGCGATAGAGCTTCCGCTCTCCTTCGTCGTATCTGAGCGCATGCACGACGTCGGTCACAATGTGCTCGAGCCACGAGAAATCCACAGGTCTCGGTATCACACCCATCGCCCCACTGCGAAAAAACGACAGTGCATTTTCAAACGAAGCATCGTCACTCAGGGCGATGATTGCTTGGGAGGGGCTCTGCCTCCGAACGTCATCGAGGAATCGAGTTGGATCGATGCCGGGCATAGTCACGTCGGCAATGACGACATCGTAATCGCCGGACGTTACTGCTGATACGACCGTTTGCATATCGGGGACCACTTCATAGCGCCACCCCAACCGCTCGAAGAAGGCGCTAAACAGCGCGCAGCTTCGTGGATCGTCATCAGCGAGCAATATGTGAGGAGGCGCGGAGTTTACTTTCATGCGTCAAGACATCGAACATCCCAGCCACTCGTATCGATACGACGAAAAGACTAGACAACTCGCGTTGTTTACTTGTCCATCGGGAGTAGCTTGTCGAGCATCAGAAGTTCGAACGTCTCTTTCACGAAACCTTGCAACGGCTTCACCATGAGCACACCGTTCTCGGCCTTGAGCCGTTTGTAACACATGAGCACTTTGCCGATGCCGTAGCTGTTTATGATCTGAGCACCCGAGAGATCGAGCACGATCGTGCGCTTACCCTTGTCGTAAATTTCATTGAAGGCTGATCGAAGAGCTTCACCAGCGGTCTCGGTATCGAGATCTCCTGTAATCTTTATGTATCCCTTTTCCCCAATGATCTCGGTTGGAAATTCCATAGTCGTCCCTCTTGAAATTGACGTTCCAAAAGGTTTATCGGACAAGCTGTTCGAAAACCTGAATACTTCTCACGCTGGGCGGAAACGCCCCTTCAGAACAAGCGCCAGACACTCGATAACAACCTGAAACTTCAACACAATTCGAGCATCATGTGGGAAGCCTCTCGTGGGCGCACCTGCGCCGTACGCAGCTGGAAGAGCAGGCCCTCGGCACAACAACGGGAATGTCGAGTTTTGCCCCGCTGCACTCAAGATTCCGACAAAAGCTGACGATCCTTCGGCAGGGGACGCGCGATAAATCGTCGTCCATCTACGCCTCTCGAGGATTTCAAATGAACCAGCAACAAATCCCTGCCGAATTCAAAGGCCGTCTGCGCAAAGGCAAGGATTGGCGTGAAGTAGTGGCGTGGGTCGGGGATCTCCCTCCCATGCCCCACGTTGCCTCTCGGGCTCTACAGCTGCTAGAGGATCCAGACGTCTCCGCAGACGATCTAACGGCACTCCTGGCGACAGACACAGCCCTCGCCGCTCGTGTTTTGAAGATCGCCAATTCGGCGATGTTCTGCCGTCAGAGGGAGATCTGCACTCTCAGCCAAGCGATTGTCGTAATCGGACTCAAATCGCTCAAGGGAATCATAGCTGCCGCCACGTTACGGCAGATGAGCAAAGAGTTTACTCCACTCAAGACCCTCATATGGGAGCACTCGATCTGCACAGCCTTGTGCGCCACCGCGATAGCCAAAAGCCTTAAAAAGAGATTCGTAGATGAGATATTTCTCCTGGGCCTGCTCCACAGCCTAGGCCAGGTCGTCTTGTTAAATCAGGAGGAAACCAGCGCACTGTACGACCGTGTGATGGCAGATATCGACGATATGCCCTGTACGTACGCCGTTGTGGAGGAGGAGATTTTAGGCTTCTCCCACACCCTCATAGGAGCGCTCGTTGCAAAGAAGTGGAATTTTTCACTCGATGCTTGTCAGACTATCCTGCACTATCGTGATCCGATCGACTCGAAGCCGGAGTTAGAACAAGATCAGAAGACTGCTATAGTGCAATTAGCAGACCTCATGGTCCACGAATTGGGGATCGGAAGCCCCCCTAACTATCCGCGGGCGCAGGATGAGATTCACCGCATAGCTCTACTCCTCGGTATCGATTCCAAGAAGGTCACTGCAAAGCTCGATGAACTCACTCACCAGATAGCTCAGCAGTTTGAAAACGAGAAGCGCCTCTTCGAATGAAGCAGCCTGACGACCCTTGAAGATCTGACGCCAAAAGCCTCAAACACCCTCGTAATTTCAAGAGCTTAGACAGCGCGACCACTTGCCTTCCGAGCCTATTCATCGATATACTGCGCGCCTGTCCGGCTTGATGGCCCCGTGAATCGTTTCAGCAGCTTACTGAGGAGACGCCGAGGTTTCTATCGGAAGGATATAGGCCTACTCTTCCAAGACGATGACTGAAGTTCTCTCCACAACGTTGCGCGCTTCACCTCCGCTGGCCTCGAGCGTGGAAGATGCCGACGTCCACGCCTCGTCGGACGAATATGCAGCACGGTTCGGACACGCCACCGGCCAATGGATGCTCGCAGTTCAAGAACGCAAACTTCTCAGATTACTCGATGAGGATATCACTTCGGTTCTCGATGTAGGAGGCGGTCACGGTCAAATCGCGCTCCCTCTGTCCCGAGCTCAACGGGCAGTAACGGTGCTCGGGAGCTCCCCCGTATGCGCAACGCAACTGACACAGGATATAGAGCGCGGAATCATCTCTTTCAAATGCGGGAACCTCATCGATCTTCCCTTCGATGCTGGCTCGTTCAACCTCGTCACGAGCTTTCGGCTCATGAGCCACTGCGCTGCGTGGAAAACGTTGATATCGGAGATGTGCAGGGTCTCCAACCATGCCGTAATCGTTGATTATCCAGTATGGCTGAGCGTCAACGTTCTCAGCCCGCTTCTATTCTCGTTGAAACGACGAATCGAAGGAAACACGCGTACGTTCAAGCTTTTTTCAAATCGAGAGATCGTTCGCGAATTCAAATCTCACGGCTTTCGCCTTGAGCGAACGGAGCGGCAATTCGTATGGCCGATGGCTCTCCATCGGGCACTCGCGAGCCCTGAACTCTCTCGGACATTCGAATCCATCGCCAGAGCACTGCTGCTGCGCAGACTGTTCGGATCTCCCGTAATCGCTAAATTTGTGCGCGAGTAGAACAGATGTCTTCAGCTAGCGACCCTGTAGAGATACAAAGCACCAAACGGCCGGCATCACTCACAGTGTTGAACAATTCGGAATCCTACTCACCCCTACGCGACTCAGGACCGTTCATAGACCCGCTAAAATGGGAGGAGGATCGTGAGAACAAAGCGCCTCGAGCGCTCCGCAGTCTAGCCAAGATCATCGACGGTGGATTGTGTCACCGATGCGGCTCATGCGTCGGCATCTGCCCTACTGGAGTGCTCGGCTTGGATAAAGAGGATTATCCTGCCGTTCACAATTTATCCGCCTGCACGGATTGCGATCTGTGCGTGAAAGTATGCCCCGGAGACGAATTCGACATTAAAGAATCGTACCAGAACCAGTTCGGTATCGAAGCCGATGTGACCTCGACTCACGGTCACTTCGTCGACGCGTTCATCTCGTACTCGACAGACCCTGATATCCGCGAGCGCTCGACGAGCGGAGGTTTGGTCACAGCGATCTTACTCAACTTGATGCGACGGGGAGAGATAGATGGCGCAGTAGTGATCGTCTCGGATAGCGAGCAACTATGGAAGGGCAAAGCTATCGTTGCACGCACTCCAGAAGAGATCCTCTCGGCCATGAAATCAAAGTACGCCATCTGCCCCACCAACTCGGTCTTCGGGGAGATTCGATCGATTCCCGGTCGATACGCGCTTGTCGGACTTCCCTGCCAAATTCACGGTTTCGTGAAAGCCGCCGAACTCGATCAACGACTGCGAGAACGCGTCGTTTTGACGATAGGCCTTTTCTGCCATGCCGCGGTCGAGCATGAGGCTCTCAAGATCATCTGGAAGAGCCTCGGCGAAAAGGTCGCGAACGCCAAGCGTTACATCTCCCGAGTCGGCAAACACCCAGGCACACCGCACCTCGAGCTGAAGGATGGCTCGCTGTACCCTGTGTACTTCGGCGACAAGCAGGGATACCGACCATCATCGATGGAGATCATCAATATCGTCTACCGACTCTACACCCCTGCTCGTTGCCTCACCTGCTTCGACGCAAGCGCCGAATTCGCCGATATCGCGGTCGGCGATCCGTGGATGGCACCACCACACGATGGGGTAGATTTCTACAAGGGATGGAGCTTTGCGCTCGTACGCACTCCCCGCGGACAGAAAGTCTGCAAGCAGATCGTGGAGGACAAGGACGTTCACATCGAGACCGTCACGCGGCGTGAAGCACTCGCATGTAATCGTATGATGGGTACGGAGAAGCGCTGGAGAGCTTTTCGAGTGATCGAGACGTTGCGCAGGCAGGGCAAGCCGGTTCCTGCATACGGCCCACACGGCTTCCGCTTCCCTCGACAATCCGGCAAGCAGTTCGTGAAGACAGAGATACACATGTTCACTCACATGTTTTGTCACCTGCCTAAACTACGCGGACATGTGCTTCGATTCACCCTTTCTGGAGGGGGATACCTGCTCTTGTGGCTCAACTGCCAACGGCGTGCGTTACGGTTCCTGGTCCGAGACTCGATCGCGAAGTTCCGACGAAAGCTCTTTGGAAGGACGTAAGATGCGCGTACTGCTCTTGGCACCTCAGCCTTTCTACCAAGAACGTGGCACCCCTATCGCAGTACGTCTGGCGCTCGAAGCGCTCGTGCGCAAGCTCGAGATTCAGGCAGGAGACGAGTCCGTCATAGATCTCCTTACCTACGGAGAAGGAGAAGAGATAGAAATTACAGGGGTGCGAATAATTCGGATTCCAACGCCGTCCTGCCTGCTCGGCATCCGCCCGGGGATCTCGCTCAAGAAACTCCTGTGCGATGTCATCTTCGCTTTCTCTACCTTCAAGCTGTTGTGGAAGGCTCGACACGCTCCGTATTCCGTCGTACATGCCGTAGAAGAATCGGTCTTCATCGCGTGGCTCGCAAAGCAGCTCTTCGGCACTCCGTATATTTACGACATGGACTCCTCGCTAGCACTTCAAGTGACCGAGAAGTGGTGGCTGCTCAAACCGGCCCTGCCGATCTTTCAATTCTTCGAGCGAATGGCTGTACGCGGCAGTATCGCTGTGGCCCCGGTATGCGACGCTCTGGAGGCAATAGCTACTAATCACGGTTCGCCACACACCGTCATGCTACGAGATGTTTCTCTCCTTCCGCAGGGAGATCACGAGCTCCTGGAACGCTCGGAGGTCTTCGGTGACACGATTCACGACTCTCAACCAGTTATTCTCTACGTCGGAAATCTCGAATCGTATCAAGGTATCGACCTCCTGATCGAATCATTTGCGTTGGTCCGCGGGCATGAGTCTGGTCCTCATTTGGCGATTGTGGGCGGCACTGCTGATGCTATAGCAAAGTACCGTGGCAAAGCTGAATCGCTCGGGTGTGCAGGATGCGTCACATTCCTCGGGCCCAGGCCGGTGGCTCATCTCAAATCTTACCTTTCTCGGGCAGATATCCTCGTATCGCCACGGATAAAAGGTAACAACACACCGATGAAGATCTACTCGTATCTTCATTCCGGCAAAGCGCTACTCGCAACGGACCTTCCGACCCATCGGCAGGTTTTGGACGAAGAGATCTCGGTACTCGCTCCGGCAGAACCGCAGGGTTTTGCCAAAGGCCTTCAGCTGCTTCTCGAGGATCCCCATCGCAGGCAGGAGATAGGCGAGCGTGCCCGAGTCACAGCGGAGAAACTGTACACACGCGAAGCCTTCGAAGCGCAGCTCTTTGCGCTTTACGAACAGGTCCAGCAAGGGGTTAGCCGCGCCATACCGCGTGCTGCCGTACCAGTAGGAGACGACTCGTGAACACCATAAAAGCTGTTGTATCGACTATTCTTGTGACGCTTTTCGGCGTTTTCATGGCGTTGGGCCTGGTAGAGCTCGGCGTACGGGTGCTCATCCCTGTTCGCACCGAACAGGGTCCCGGCTGGAGCGATCGGCCCACCTTCTATTTCCGCTCTCCAGCAGTACCATCGATGCAGGACTATCCTCGCGTTGTTCCGAAACCCGACACCGTCTTCCGCATTGGTGTCGTTGGAGACTCGTTCACTTTCGCTCCTTACATGCAGTTCACCGACACCTTTCCCAAAAAACTCGAGCAGATGCTGAATCTCAACAACACTCCCCGACGAGCCGAGGTAGTGAACTATGGGGTTCCCGCCTATTCGACCTCTCATGAAGTTGCTGTTGCAAAAACTGCCGTCGAGGAAGGTAGCGACGCTATCATTTTGCAGATCACCCTAAATGATCCTGAAGTGAAGGCGCATACCCCGACAGGCATAACAGAAAACATGCCCGATCGCTTCGGTGCACGTAAATTCGAAGGTCTGGCAGGCTGGCTTGCTCGTCATTGGAGAACGTACGGGTTTGTTGTTACCCGCATCCACAACACCGCAACTCACACAGCCTACGTCGACCATCACACCAAGCTCTTCGAGGAGCCGCGCACATGGAAGCCCTTTAGCGAATCAATGCGTCGCTTAGTAGAGACCGTCAGGAGCCACAACAAACCGATCGTTGCTGTGGTATTTCCCCTGTTTGGGATACCGATGGATGACAGATATCCATTCTATTCTATTCACGCAAAGGTCGAAGCGCTGATGAAGTCGCTCAACGTTCCTGTGCTAGACCTCTCGCCGATCTACAAAGGCATCCCCCTCGATAGATTACAGGTCATTCCGGGTGTCGACCGTCACCCTAATGAGATAGCTCATCGAATGGCCGCCGAAAGGATCTATTTGTGGCTGGAAGAGCAAAAAATGATCCCAGAAGAGTTTCTCGTCAGGGAGAAATTCGCTACACGTCTAGGTACACGCGGCCAACGGGTGTGGACTGGGCCATCCACACAGACAACACAACTGAACGCTCCCGAACAGGCTAGCTAGCCCACTCGATACACGAGGGACCACGATATGACACGACAACGTATGCCCGCGGAATGGGAACCGCACCGAGCGACCTGGATAGCCTGGCCATACATGGAGTCGGATTACCCCGGCAAGCTCGACGCTGTTCGCTGGGCGTACTGTGAGTTCATCCGACACGTGTCAAAGGTCGAATGCGTCGAGATCCTCTGTCTGAACGAGGAGCTCGAGAAGGATCTCAGAGAGCGCTTGGAGAGGCAGCAGATCCGCGGAAATATCCGAATTCACCGAGCCCAGTACAATCGGGCATGGTTGCGAGACTCAGGGCCCGTAGGAATTGTGGGAGAACGGGCGCATTGGCTCTCTTTTACCTTCACCGGATGGGGCCACCTACCCGAAGTGGAACTCGATAGACAGGTTCCCGATTTCGTGGCGGCTGCAACTTCGATCTCGCTTACACGAGCACAGCTTGGCGAGGCAGTCCCCGTGCTCGAGGGTGGCATGCTGGATGTAAGTGGAGACGGCCTCGTGCTCGTAACCGAAGAGTGTCTCCTATCGGAGACTCAACAGCGCAACGCCGGCTTTACCAAGCAGGAATACGAACGGCTTTTCAACGAGTACCTAGGGGCTCCTCACACCATTTGGCTACCTCACGGTGTTAGTGGTGACGATACGCACGGCCACATCGATAACGTGGCACGCTTCGTTGACCCTCGTACTGTGGTCGTAGCGAGCGCCGACGAGAGTGATAAGGAACAGTATGCAAAGCTTCGAGAAAACGTTGAAGCGCTTCAGAGCTACCGCACACCCAGCGGCGAAAAGCTCACCGTCGTAGAATTCCCCTTCCCGGAAGCACGCTACTGTGACGACGCTCGTTGGCCTGCGGGATACATGAATTTCTATTTCGCTAACGGACTAGTGCTCGTGCCGACGTACAACGACGTGCGCGATCGACACGCCCTTGGACTTCTTGCCGATCTGTTACCCAACCACAAGGTAATCGGCATCCACTGTGCTGATTGGATCCTGGGTGGCGGAACTCTGCACTGCTCGACCCAACAGGAGCCGGATTGGGCGGTAGTGCGATAGCGCAGCTCGCCATGTAGTTTCAAATCCCCATGCTCGAATTGGCATGAGGTACGGGAGTTGCACAGCACGGAGGAGTTTTGCCTTGCTGCCCGAGTGACAACTCAGTTCGCGACGCCGACAGCAGGTCGTGAGATATTGCTCACCACAAAGCGTCTGAACGCTTGAGTGGCACAGTTACGCCGTCCATATGGAGCGAATCGGTATCCGGGCTCCCGCAGCCGTTCGAGCACCATCTCAGCCAGAAGATCTATGGAACAACTCCCCTCGATCTCGAACTCTTGTCCGAAGGAGCCAACCAACGCCTCTTCGCCGTCAAACGGCAGCGGATCTGACCCATAAAACACCCTATATCCGAGCGTTCGCGCGCGCGCAAGCAAGCTCGATGGAGGACCGAGACTCGAGCGAATAGCAACATCTCCGACTGAGAGATCCTGCGGCGTATCCTGCTCCAGCAGCCTCTTCACTACTTTACCACGCGTACCCAACCATTTTCCCGGTGACCACGGAAGGCACGGAATTCCCCCCGCATCCCGCACCGCAGACACGATATCTCCGGCGCATCTACCTTCGAGGCCCATGCGACAAGAACCGAGGGCCAGAACCTCGATCTTCTCCTGCGCTACATACTGCGCACCTCTTATTACAAGGAGATCGCTATCGCCCTCCTGATAGATTCCAACTCTCCCCTCACACACCTCGTGCCAGCCTAACGCTTCACGACGAAAACGCTCGAACGAATTCTGCCCCTCACGGTCAACCACAATGACTACGGGAGTAACATCGAGCGCAGCGCCCCGAAGATTGGACACAGCCACACGTGCCCACTTCGACAGACTGTAGGAATCATACAGATGCGCATGTGCGTCGAGGTGAACGATCGCCATGAAGAGGAACCTCAGCTCAATGTCTTCAACGTCGCGAAGAGTTCTTCTCGGATCCCAGGATGCACGATATACATCGGGTTATTACTCTCGATACGCCACTCCACCAGCGGTACACACCGACCCATAGGATCTACCCACGCTTCGAGACCCGCTTCGAGCGGGAAGAGTACCCCAGGAAGATCCCACGGTTTGACCGAAAACTGAATACTGACCTGCTCGAATCCCTGCGCCAAGCGCGCACAGTCATTTGCAAACCCACCGAAGCGATACATATTCTCAATCGCATTGAGATTCTTCAGGTGCTGCATAATTCGAGATTCACCATGATGTCCGAGCAGGAACAGCACTCCCGCCTGTACGAGAGACGTACATGCTGGCGCTATCAATCTACGACGTTGCTCAGGAATCGCCACGTTTGCGAAATCGATATCGCTCGCGTAGCACCCCTCGCCGCGCACCGCAGTAAAGAGGCGCTGGTGCGGTACACTGTAGAAGCATGCAACCGTGAGCTGATGATCGCACACGAATCCGACCAGCGGTCCGTACCCGACCTGTCCACCTTGCTGCCCCAAGAAGCGCTTGCAGGAGGTAGTTCCGTCCAACGGGTCTACCAGGAAGTATGACGAACAACTCTCGATCAGGTTGTGTGAAGTCTCATCCTCCTCCGCAACGATCGGAAAGGCGGTTCCGAGCCTCGACAGAATACGACGTTGACTCTCAATATCGAGGTTGAGCACGAGGGAATGATCAGCTTTGACATTGACCTCCAGCTTGTCACCGGAGCTCGCCGCTTGGACTATGTAATGGGCCGCATCGAGAACGGCGGATTCGACCGTGTTCACGATCTCTTGCATCGGAGAGCTAAAGACAGGCTTCGTATTCATGATTCACAGTGTAGAATGTTTGACTATTTCTGTCATGTTGTAGAGGACTATCGGAGTGGTGCTCGTTCTTAGAAACCATGTATTCCTTGTCCAAGGGGTATACCTTCTGACTTCTGCCCAGAAGTTACAGCAACTTGAGGCGCCCTAGCAGCCCCCGGATAGCTGCCTCTTACGCAAGGACCGGACTATGTAGAGATGGGCTGGCACGGATCGGGCTGCTTCCGTACACTTAGGGTATCTATGGACGAAGTATTCCAAGCTCTACGAGGAGACGCGAAGCCGGCTGAGAGCGTGGCATCGCGGCCCCTTGCCGCAGTCGTGCGTGAATATCTCGACTATTTTGCGGACGGCGCCAGCCACACTGCCCGAGCAAAACGCCTCGACACAGACAAGTTCCTCGATTTTCTCAAACGTCACCGGAGAGTGGCTGAGATAGAACACCTTACGGTTGGAGATTGGGATTTTTCGGCGTGCCAGCGCTTCGTCGACGAATCTCTCAAGGTGGAGGCCCCTGCAACGGTTGCGCGGCGACTGGCCACCCTCAAACACATGGGCAGAGCCCTAGCCGAGCGGCTCCCAGGTTTTGTGAATCCTGCCCGAGACGTGAAGCCCCCGAAAGTTCAGAACGCTCGCCCGCAATCGATCAATGCTGAGGAGATAGAGCGTATCAGAGAGCACGCCACCTCCGTTCGTGCGACCAAGCAAAACTTTGCCTCATATCGTAACGAGATCCTCATGGGGCTTCTACTCGACACGGGCCTGCGCGCTGATGAAGTTCGCACCTTAAAGCGCTCACAATTAGACGATAAGCTCGAATGGATACGTGACGTAAAGACGAAGGGTCGCCGCTTTAGAGACGTCTACATATCATCTGCGATGCGAGAGCAGCTGCGTGAGTATCTGCGCGCCCGAACGGAACAGCTCAAACGATTCTTTCCCTCCTTAAACTCGGTCATTGACGGCAAACTACCGGTTTTCGTGAGCCTTCACGGAGCCAAACCTCACGAACTGCAGAGCTTCCACATGGGCCCCAAGAGTGTCTGGAGAGCTATCAGGGGATATTCGGTCGAGACAAAGCTCCACCCTCACCTACTCCGTCACACCTTTGCCGTAGACCTCCTTGATACTTCGAAGGACATTAGACTCGTCGCACAGGCTCTGGGACACAGCGATGTCCGCATCACGATGCGTTACACTGAACGGGGCAAGGAAGAGGTTGCAGAAGCTCTCGAGAGAGCCCGCAAGAAGCGGTAGGGAAAGTAGACAAATACTTCACAGTGGTGGCTCTTCACCTATCTTTCTCGCTCGTATTCGAAGAGGTATGCTTTCCATATGACTTTACACCCAGACCTCGTGCGCTCCCTCGCACGGCAATTTCACTGCCCACTGTATGTCTTCGTCGAATCGACGGTCAGAGAGCGCTGCAATCAGTTGAAAGATGCCATCGGTTACGACAACACCGTAATCCGATACGCATGCAAGGCGCTGACTCTCCGAGCCATCCTGGAGATTATTCGTGATGAAGGACTGTGGATCGACGCCTCTTCGCTTAACGAAGCCAAGAGAGCCCTCGTCGCTGGATATGCGCCTCACCAGATCGGCTACACGGGAGAGAGCGCTTCTGAGCCCGTGTTCAACGAGCTCTTCGAGATGGGCGTCAGCATGAATTGCAGCTCTCTCGACCAGATACGTCTGCTGGGCCGACTGCGCCCAGGATCCTCTTTTTCGTTTCGACTAAATCCAGGCGAGGGCCACGGAGCTAACGACAAGGTCAATACCGGCGGCCCGGCGAGTAAACACGGCATCTACATCACTCAACTAGACGAGATACGGAAGGTGATCAAGGAGCACAACCTGCGACTGAGCGGCGTTCACGCGCACATCGGCTCAGGCACCGACTTGGCTCACTGGCTCAGGATAAAGGACCTTACCCTCGAGGTCGCAAAGACCTTTTCGGACCTCGATTTCGTCAACCTCGGCGGTGGACTTCCGGTCGTCTACAACCCAGCTACAGACGCGCCGATGCCCCTCACCGAGTGGGGAGCGCGTTTGACTGAAAGCTTCGAGGAGTTCTCGCGCATGTATGGCAAGCGTGTGCAGCTTCAAATAGAGCCAGGTCGTTTCGTAGTAGCAGAGTGTGGATACCTCATCGCAGAGGTACAAAATCTCAAAGAGACCCCGGACTATCACTTTGCAATCGTCAATACGGGCTTCAACCACAATCCACGACCAGCGATATACGGAGCCTACCACCCGATTGAGTTCGTCTCATGCGATGGCCGAGAGATGACCGGTAGGCATGACTACGTCATCGCTGGGTATCTATGCGAATCCGGGGACGTATTCACGCGCACTGAGGACGGCTCGTTGGCGCCCCGAACGTTCCCCGAACTAAAGCTCGGCGACTTAATGGTCCAAAGCCACATCGGAGCCTACAGTCACGCCATGAAGAGCGACTACAATTCGATGAACCTACCACCATCTACCCTGCTCAAGCCGGATGGATCACTAAAGGTCATAGAGCGTCGCGGCACACTGGAAGACATCACACGACGTGAGGACGAGGCCTATTAGGAGAGCCAACCCGTAGCAAGAACGTGGAGGTTCGACGCCTATCAACGAATAGCCTCTTGGGTCATCGCGGAATCGAGTGGGTAGGACTCGGTATTATCGCGACGTGAGCGTGCTCGTGCACGTAAACGTGAACGTACCCGGAGGAGGAGTCACACTGGCTGAAGGCAT